>NZ_JAWJZB010000003.1:0-236333 GCF_032970865.1 Veillonella absiana
TACCTAGAAAGTCCCTTGGGTATGATACGCCTGATGATTTATTTGAAGCTTATTTAGATACCGTCTATGCAGCTTAAATTATTTGGTTAAAGGTGTTCAATTTGAACTTGCAATTTTAGTAATGAAAGTTTATAATTGAATTAAGAAATTAGTTATAGATACCTTGACAATTAATTGACAATTAATGATGAATATTATGAAATTCTGTTTAGATTAAATAAAGAATGCATTAAATTAAGAATGTGTTAAATTAAGAATGTGTTAAATTAAGAATGTGTTAAATTAAGAATGTGTTAAATTAAATTCTTATTGATTTAATTTGATAGATTTTCATTTTATGTATTTTAAGTAAGTTGAATCTTTAGATAATGGGAGGGTTTTTATGAACAAGTTTAAAGTGATTTGGAATGCTAAAAAAGGTTGTAACGTAGTTACATCTGAAACTGCAAAAGGTACATGCCGTTTTCAAGGTATAGCTTGATTAGCTGCAGCGGCTGTGTTGGGGTTGACTGTAGTTGCTGGTGGTGTGAACATGGTTAGTGCGGATGTTGTTTTGAATGGTTATAATACAACAGTTACAGGTTGGGGTTCGATATTGCATCCGTATAGAGTGACCGCTAATACAGATAATACGACAATAGCAACGATTAATAATGAGTTAGCAGCTAAAACAACAACCTTGACAGTGGACGAAAATGGCACTGTAACCGCGGGCGGCGATACAACTAGTCTAGTGACAGGCGATAGTGTGGCACAAGCGATTAATGCTGCCGGCTTAAAAGATGGGGTGACTACGGTAACTTCCGGGGATGACTCTGTGATAGTAAATGATACTCCTGATGGTAAAAACCATGAGTATAAGGTACAAGTTGATTATAGTAAAGTAGCTGAAAAGACTAAATTAAGTTATAAAGATAATGGTGGCACAGCGAAACAGGTAAGCTTGAAAGATGGGTTAAACTTCGTTGGTACTAATAATATTACAATGGCAACCGGTGATAACGGACAAGTGACTGCTACATTGAATCCTGAGTTGAAGAATGTAAGCTCTATTTCTAATGGAGACACAACAGGCAGTAAGATTACATTAGGCGGTAACGGCGATAAGAACATTAGTGTTAACGGTGGTAAAATTACAAATGTAGCACCTGGTACTGCTGCTAATGATGTAGCTACTGTAGGTCAAGTACAAGAGGCTAAGAACGGTATCAACGGAGCCCTTCGTGGTTTGGATAGTAAAATCAACACAACTGGTGCAAATGCAGCAGCATTGGCTGGGTTGAAACCAATCCAATACGATCCATTGGAACCAACTCAAATCATGGCAGCATATGGTCATTATCATAATAAATCTGCTGTAGCAGTTGGTGTGGCTCATTTCACTAATGAAAGTACTATGTTCCACGCTGGTGTAACTCTTGATGATCAAGATAACATGTTCAATGTGGGTGTAACTAAAAAATTAGGTTCTTCCGCAGCTAAAAAAGCAATCCCTGAACGTTATCAAGGTGGTCCAATTAGCTCTGTATACGTAATGAACGATGAAATTACTGCATTGAAAGAAGAAAATGCAAGAATTAAACAAGAAAATGAAGATACTAAAGCTAAATTAGCAATGGTTATGGCAAAATTAGGTTTATAATCTGAAAGTTATTAACATATGAAACGTTTAATTCAAGTAGCAAGTGTATTGTCAGTATTAGCAGTCGGCGCTTTCACAGCGCCGGCTCAAGCTGAATATGTAGATGTATTAATGAATCCAGCCACAGGTAATGAAACAGTATTAACTGCCACTCAAGAGGCTGGTACAGTAGTGGCACCTAGTGAAAGTTTGCGAGAATTAGCAGCATCCTATAATGCTTGGTATGCAGCTGAAGAAGGTAAAACATACACAATTCCAGTTGCTGGCGGTTCATCTGTTACCTATACATGTCAAGAATTAGCTAATAAAAAGCTAATGGACTTCATCAATGTAAGAACTGATTTTTATCTTGGTTTCCACCGTTGGAATAGCGAAAGCTATGGTTGGACTAAATTGGATGCCATCCGTAATCAAGCCGCTAACGTGATTGATCAACCGGTACATGGTAACTTCCGTAAAGTCGATTTATGGGCTGCTATTAACGGCAAAGCCGTTCGAGGTTTCGATGCAAATACGTTGGTATCCATCGTAGGCAACGAAATGAAAGACGTATACTCATCAGAGTTACGTACTTATGCAAACGAAGTGATGATATTCGCTCTACGCGAAACTATGCGTGCTAGCGAATTCAAAATGTATGCTGATCAATAATTTGATATTATAATTTGGCCTTCATGATGGTGATCGATGATATTGCTTTATTGATACACTGATTAGGAATTCGGGTTTTGAATGTCATAGTAGATGAAATAGAGAGCGTCAAACTTGTTAGAGAGACATAGAAAAATAGAGAAGAGGCACCTCCGATGGGAGGTGCCTCTTTTGATGATATAAAATAAAAACGACACCTCGTACACGGTGTTGGTTTCTGCTACCTATGGCAAGCAATACTGTCGAATTATACTATCCTTTAATCCGGGTGCTTAACTCAGCCAAGAACCGTGCCACCGTAGGAGAACATACCTGATGCTGTTTAGTCACAACATACCAGGTACCACTCATGCTTGGCTCTAATGGGCGAGTGGTCAAATCTGGATGAGCAACCATATCGATGAGGCCACTGATAGCGAGCATATAGCCGATACCTTGAGACACGAGGTAGGTAGCGTTATTGATGAGATTATAGGTGGCAGCAATATTGAGTGCTGAACGACTGGTGCCGAATAATTCATAATCCACGGGATTTACAAAACCTTGTCGTGATAGAATGAGTGGCAAGGTTTTTAATTCTTCTCTAGGTATGGCGGAATATTTGGTTAAGTCATCATCTTTTGGTAGCACTAGTACGAATTCATCCTCATCGGGAAGGGGCATATAATCATAACCCTCTTTGAATTGTGGTTCAAATACCAATCCAATATCAAGGAGACCTTTTTCGAGCCGATCCATGATAACGATGTGGTCTCCTGTATACATATTGAATTGAATTTGCGGATGGATACGTTGTAAGCCCTTGAACACTGAAATAATGGTGTTCATTTGTATTGTTTCACCGCAACCGAAGTAAATATTGCCATTTAATAGCTCTTGATTTTCCTTGAGTGCAGACTCCGTTGTCTCCATCAAGGCGATGATTTCTTGCCCTCGTTGTTGAAGGTATCGACCTTCTTCGGTGAGGGTAATTTTGCGTTTGCCGCGAATGAATAATATTTTCCTGATTTGTTTCTCCAGGTCCTGCATTTGTTTTGATAATGTGGACTGCGTAATATGGAGGCTTTCAGCAGCACGAGTAATATTTTCCTCGTGTGCGATGGCTAGAAAATATTGTAATAATCTTGTTTCGATCATAGGAAGGCCCTTTGTGAAAGTAATGTATAATACGGTGGTTGAATGCTGTAAATTTGTACTTGAGGTTAATTCTATACATTAATTTTATCATTCCTAAAAACGATAGTAAATAATTGAATATAACTGTTGGCTATTTATAGCAGAGCTCATTATACTGTGACTATAAGGATAATTTGTAAATGCTACCATTATATAATCAAGCATTCTACTAAATGTAATGAAAGAAGGACGTCGATTCTCAGCTCATGTGACAGAGTCTGAATTGGCACAGTGGAGCAAGGGTTTGTTGAATAAATAAGATACAGTTTCTTGGATAAAATAAGAAGTTAGTGTATTGAATACATAAGAATTTAGTTTCTTGGATGCACAAGCATATAGTTTGTTAAGTTAGCATTTAGGAAGAGGTAGAGTTATGAAATACATGGATAAAGCAGAATTTGATAAAGTGAACACATTTGGCACTGGTGAATTTAATAGTGCGTACGCACAATATTTTATTAACGATTCCTATTTGAACCCGTTGATTGCACCAGGCACATCTACGGTACCAATGTTTAATGTAACATTTGCACCGGGTTGTCGTAATAATTGGCATATTCATCATGCTTCTAAATGGGGCGGACAAATTTTGATTTGTCATGCTGGCGAAGGTTGGTATCAAGAAGAAGGGAAAGAACCAGTGAGCCTCACACCTGGAACAGTGATCAATATTCCTCCAGAAGTAAAACATTGGCATGGTGCGAAAAAGAATACTTGGTTTGCCCATATTGCCATCGAAGCGCCAGGTGAAAATACAAGTAACGAATGGTGTGAACCTGTGACTGATGAAGTGTATAATGCGTTATAAAACAAAAACGACACCTCGTAGGCGGTGTCGTTTTCTGCTACCTATTTGGTTTGGTTTCAAATCTTCACGAATCAATAGCCTTTTTTGATCCTCGTTGAGTTCGTTGAATTGTTCTCTTATTTTTTGCTCACGAGTTTTGACTGCAAAATAAGTTTGCGCTAATGCGATGACTTTTTTCCGTGAATCACCGTTCATGGCTATTAGATAACACGCATATCTAGTTAGTTCGTAGTCATGAACTGTTTTTTCTAGTAGCCCAGCTTTAACGATTTTCCTGACGTCAGGAAAATGCAAAGACACCGCATTTCCACTGGTTTTACAAGCATCGATTGCTTTCAGGATTACTTTATGGAAATTTTCCCATTTTCCATAAGTAAGTACTGTTTGTAACTCTCGCGCTAGCCAATACTCCGAGCCATCATCTCTAACGTGTTTAATTGATTGAAATGGGTTAGTAGCATGAGTTTCTGTAACAGCACCTGGTCCTGCTGACTCATCAAAGAAGAAGTAATACATATTGACCTCCTATTCACACTTTAAATACACACTATTTTAAAAGTATTACTTTTGTAAACTGGATTTAGAGCCGTAATTGATTTGATTCTATTATAGTAAACTTCCAAATGTATCACAATACACCATACCCTATGTTCCTAGCAGTGACATTAGTCAACACTATTTCTTTTTGATATATTCTTGCTAATGAACTTACACACTAATGTACCTATGGTACAATATGGGATATAGATTAACTATTACACTGAATATATAAAGGATACAATTGTGAAGATTCGAACTATGACGGATCGTCTAGAAGCAGTGTTCACCATTATCCCTACAGCGAATGCTATTGGCGATATTGGTACGGATCACGGCTATATGGCGGTCGAATTATTAACGCGAGGTAAGGCAAACAGTGTTATCGCTGGGGACGTAAATAAAGGTCCGTTGGCCTCTGCGGCAGCATACATCAAAAAACGTGGACTAGATGATAACATAGAATGTCGATTAGGCAATGGATTACAGGCTACGAAGGTAGGCGAACTACAAGGTGCTGTCATCTGTGGCATGGGCGGATTCCTCATGCGAGATATTGTTGACGAAGGTCCCGAATTATTAGATTTCTATGTGCTGCAACCACAAAATGGACAAGCGGAGTTACGTCAGTACATGGTGCAGCAAGGTTACAAAATCCTACGTGATATTGTCATGACCGATATGGGGAAAATGTACCAAGCCTTTTTGGCAGTTCGTAGTGATGTTGTGGAACAGTACATCTCAGAAAGTGGTCCTATTACACCAAAACGTGTAGTGGAAGAAAATCCTTATGATGGATTAGAATCAAACTCTATGTTGTGGCTCGTAGGTGCTTGGGCAGAGCAAGAACGCCCTGAGCTATGGCGTGAACATATTGAGTTTTTGATCTACCAACGTCAATGTGCCATAGATGGTATGACTACAGAACTGGCACATACAGAGAAATACCAAGAATTAGAACGAGAAATCCAAGAATTAAAAACGTATGTATAGGTACAGCCACCTAATCTAAATGGCTTGAATATTGCGTATTAGGCACAACAGATATGGTGGGTTGATGAAAATTAGAAAATTAAATGTGTAGGAGGCCTTATGGCAAGTGTACAAGACATTATCAAAAGCATAGAACGGATGGCACCACTACATTTGGCAGAGGATTGGGATAATCCTGGACTTATGGTGGGTGACCGTACGCAAAATGTAACAGGTATTGTGACGTCATTGGATCCAACGGAGGCGGTGGTGGATTTTGCCATTGCTAACGATTGCAATCTAGTGGTAACACATCATCCGTTCATTTTTAAGGGGATGAAACAAATTGATTTGAATTCACCGCAGGGACGTATCATTCGTAAATTGGTGAAACATGATATTGCGTTGTATAGTGCTCATACAAATCTTGATATTGCTAGTGGTGGTCTCAATGATATGTTAGCAGAACGTATTGGTCTCACGAACGTGCGTGGCTTTGTGAAAACTAGATCTGAACGGTATATGAAACTTGTTACATTCGTGCCGGCTACGCATGCGGATGCAGTACGTGCGGCATTAGGTGCGGTGGGTGCCGGACATATCGGAAATTACAGTGACTGTTCCTTTACAACTACTGGCGAAGGTCGATTCAAAGGTGCAGCGGATACGAGTCCATTCCTTGGTGAATCAGGTCAACTAGAGGTGGCTGAGGAACAACGTATTGAAACCATTGTGAGTAAACAACGATTGGGCAAGGCCATTGAAGTACTTCTAGCGGCGCATCCTTATGAGGAGGTGGCCTACGACGTATATGAATTGGCGGGTCCGACGAAGGATTCTTATCTTGGCCGCATCGGTGAATTGCCAGAATCGATGAACCTTGATGAGTTCCGCGACTACTTGCAGGAATGTTTACCCCATGCAATCCTTCGTTTTGGTGGGGTTCCTTGTGAAAGTATCCAAACTGTAGCACTCTGTTCAGGCGGTGGCGCTGACTTCATTGGACAAGCAGTTGCTATGAAAGCCGATGTATACCTTACGGGTGATGTGAAATACCATGATGCCCAACGTGCCAAGGAGGCAGGTATTCTCGTGGCTGATGCGGGGCATTTTGGCACAGAGGAAATTGTAGCTGATGGCCTTGTAGCCTTTTTGCGTGATGAACAAGAAAAATTGCAATGGGGTGACATGAATATCGTGGCCCATCATGAGCAAGAGGATTTCTTTTTTATCTAACTTTCTTTGCTTTCATAATACCCACTATGATATACTGAATTGAAGCAAGTATGAAAGACGATTGCGAGTCCATTGGATTCGAGGAAAGTCCGAGCTCCATAGGGCAGGATGCCAGATAACGTCTGGCGAGGGTAACCTTAGGGAAAGTGCCATAGAAAAGAAAACCGCCACGCAAGTGGTAAGGGTGGAAAGGTGAGGTAAGAGCTCACCAGCAGTTCTGGTAACAGGCTGGCTCGGTAAACCCCATCCGGAGCAAGGCCGAATAGGAAAGGGTTGAGGTGGTCCCGCCGACCTTTCGGGTTGTGCCGCTCGAGCGTGCAGGCGACTGTACGCCTAGAAAGATAATCGTCACCGTAGCAATACGGAACAGAACTCGGCTTATTGATTGCTTGCTTCTACATTTAATAATAATTACCTGAGAGATGAGGAGAAGTTTATGTCTATCATTGCTATCAATAGCGTAGAGGAGTTTAATACCCAAGTATTAGGATGTGAAGGTTTAGCTATAGTAGATTTCTCGGCAGAATGGTGTACACCTTGTACAGTTATGCGTCCAGAGGTTGAAAAAGTAGCAGAAAATTTAGCTGGTAAAGTAACATTCTTTAGCCTTGATGCGGAAAACAAAGATCTTCGTGAAGTCTTGTTAACACAAGAAATCGAAGGTATTCCTTCCTTGGTATTCTATAAAGGTGGAAAACAACTTGATCGTTTAGCTGGTTATAAAAAAGCAGACGTACTTGAAAAACTCATCCGCGAAGTAATCAAATAAGATGAAAACGCCCCCATATATAAACTTTCACTCCTGAGCGCACGCGCAATGTCCTGAAAGTTCATATATGGGGGCTTTTTCTGTGTTGGACCCGCGTGAAATGCTGAAATGTAAGGCTATGTATAGTTTTCTGATTATCTATTTGGATTTTTGATAAAAATGATTTGTAACTTTCATAGAAAAAATTGAAATATTATGGATTTTCAATAGTCGTTAATATTTTCAATAGTCATTAATATTGAGTAATGATATACTATTATATATACATAGTATTGTATTGTTTCGTGAAATGAATAAGTATTGGATTATACATTTCTACTTCAAAGTTGTTGAGAAGGAGGTTGTGTTCCGTGAAAGATCGATTAAATAGTTTATGGACACTCTTTCAAGAGCGACGTCTAAGCCGACGCACGTTTGTGAAATCCTGTGTGGCCCTAACTGCTGTATTGGGTTTGCCACCAACTAAGTTAGACTCAGTAGTTAAAGCTGCTGAAACAAAAGAATTGCCTACGGTAATTTGGTTGCATGGTCATGAATGTACAGGATGTGATGAATCTTTCATTCGTTCATCTTCACCATTTGCATCTGACGTGATTTTAAACATGATTGCTCTTGAGTATGATGATACTTTGGCAGCAGCGGCAGGCGCTCCACTAGAGGAACATTTGCACAACATTATCCAAAATAAGAGCGGTAAATATATTTTGGCTGTAGAAGGTGGTGTACCACTTGAGGAAAACGGTATTTATTGTACTGTAGGTGGTCGTCCATTTGTTGAAGTATTGAAGGAATGTGCTAAAGGTGCCGTAGCGATTATTGAATACGGTTCTTGTGCAGCTTGGGGCGGTATTCAAGCAGCTAAACCTAATCCAACAAATACTGTATCTGTATCGTCTATTGTATCGGGTAAACCAATTATTAAGGTATCAGGTTGTCCGCCTATTCCTGAAGTTATGACAGGCGTTATTATGCATTATGCATTGTTCGGTCAAATTCCACCATTGGATAATCAAGGCCGTCCAAAACAATTTTATGGTAATCGTATCCATGATACTTGCTATCGCCGTCCATTCTTTGATTCCGGTTTATTCGTAGAAGAATTCGATGATGCTGGGTCCAAAGCTGGCTGGTGCTTGTACAAGGTAGGTTGTCGTGGACCACAAACGTATAACTCTTGTGGTAATTTACGTTGGTGGAATGGTTTGTCCTATCCAATTCAATCTGGTCATGGTTGTATTGGTTGCTCTGAAAAAGGATTCTGGGATAATGATGTATTCTACAAACGTATACCAGATATTCCAATGGCTAACACTATAACAACAGCTGATACAGTAGGTACCGTAGCAGCGTTCTCAGCAACTGGTGCAGTAATAGCTCATGGAGCCCTTACACTAGCTAAAAATAAATATGACGATATTAAAGAAGAAAAACGTCTCAAAGAAGCTGGTTTATGGGATGAAGAGAAACATAACAATAACGGAGGAGGTCACTAATGAAACGTGTTGTAGTAGATCCTATCTCTCGTATAGAAGGTCATTTACGAGTAGAAATCAAAGTTGACGAAGCAACTGGTAAAGTTGAAGACGCCTTATCCAGTGGTACTGCGTGGCGTGGTATTGAATTAGTTGCTAAAAATCGTGACCCTCGCGATTTATGGGCATTTGTACAACGTATTTGCGGTGTTTGTACAAGTACACATGCATTGGCATCCTTGCGTGCCGTAGAAGATGCGTTGGGTATTAAAATTCCTAAAAATGCCAATGCTATTCGGAACATTATGCATAGCTGTTTAGATGTACATGATCATATTGTTCACTTCTATCATTTACATGCCCTTGACTGGGTAAGCCCTGTAGCAGCATTAGCTGCAGACCCAGCTAAAACAGCACAATTGCAAAATGATATTTTGAATACCTATAATGTGTCAGGATTAGCTCCAGCAGATTTGGAATCTTCATCCTCTGCATATCCAAAAGAATTTCCTAAGGCGACTACTGCGTATTTTGGAGCAGTACAAGCGAAAATCAAAAAAATCGTTGATTCTGGTCAATTAGGCATTTTCTCTGCTCAATGGTGGGATCATCCTGATTACAATATTTTACCTCCAGAAGTACATTTAATGGGCGTGGCTCATTATTTGAATATTCTAGATCGTCAACGTGATATCGTGATTCCTCATGTTATCTTTGGTGGTAAAAATCCTCATCCACATTATATTGTAGGTGGTATGCCATGTGCGATTTCTATGGATGATATGAATGCGCCAATTAATACAGCTCGTTTAGCAGCAGTAGATCAATCCATTTCTCTAACAAAAGATTTGGTGAATTATTTCTACTTGCCAGATATTTTGGCTATCGGCAAAATTTATGTACAAGCTGGTAAGGTTGATGGTGGCGGTTTATCCAAAAAACGTGCCTTGTCCTATGGGGATTATCCAGATGAACCATATACTGGTATTGCTGATGGCGATTACCATCGTAAAAATATCGTTCGCTCTAATGGTGTTGTTGAAAACTTTGCATTAGGCGTAGATAAAGCTACTTTCATCAATTTAGAAGGTAAGGATTTCATGGATCCTCAATACCTCAGTGAAGAAGTAGATCATTCCTGGTTTGAATATCCAAATGGTACAAAAACATTACATCCTATCGATGGTGTGACAGACCCTAAATTTACGGGTCCTAAAACCGGTACAAAAGAAAAATGGGAATTCCTTGATGAAGATAATAAATATTCTTGGATTAAATCCCCAACTTTCAAAGGCAAAGCTTGTGAAGTGGGTCCATTAGCAAAATATATTGTTGTGTATACGAAGGTTAAACAAGGTATTTTGAAAGACCCAACTTGGGCAGAGCAAATGATTGTTCGCCAAATTGATACAGTGAGCCAAGTGCTTGGCGTACCAGCTCATGTTTGGATGACATCTACAGTAGGTCGTACAGCATGTCGTGCTCTTGATGCACAAGTAGCAGCTACTATTAGCCAATATTTCTACAATCAACTTGTGGCTAATATTAAGGCCGGTGATGTGGCTGTGGCGGATACAACTAATTTTGACCCTAATACATGGGCCCCTGAAAGTAAAGGTGTAGGTTTAGTGGATGCTCCACGTGGTGGTCTAGGTCACTGGATTCACATTAAAGACGGCCGCTCTGCAAACTATCAATGTATCGTTCCATCTACATGGAATGCATGCCCTAAAACGACAGCCGGTGAACATGGTGCGTATGAAGATAGCATGATTGATACAAAGGTTAAGATTGCTGATAAACCTTTGGAAATCTTAAAGGCTATTCATTCCTTTGACCCATGCCTTGCATGTGCGACACATTTGTACAATAAAAAAGGTGAAAAAATCGTCTCTGTGAATACAGATGCATTGTGTAAATAAGGAGACGGAGCTATGTTAATACATACTGATAAAAAGGCGTATGTCGTATTTAGTTTATGGCTACGCATATTCCACTGGACCATGGTGCTCAGTGTAACAGCTCTATTTTGGACAGGATTGTACATCGGTGATCCAGGATTCTCTGCATTAACGGGTCATGTAGAACCTACCTATGCAGTTGATGCATGGTTTTCTATGGAAACAATTCGACGCATACATTTTATTGCTGGGTTTATCTTGGCATTCTCCTTTATTTTCCGTATCGCTGGTGCTATTTACAATCGTGGTGATAGATTATTGCCTAGATTTAATCAAAAACGCTATTGGTATGGTTTGCGAGAAACTACGCTTCACTATTTGATGATTCCACAGAAACATGAACATCATTGGTTGCGTAACTCCTTGGCACGTACAGCCTATGCAGCAGTCTACCTTTTGTTTATTGCTGAAATCACTACAGGCTTTGCTATGTATGCGATGGTAACACCAAATAGTTGGATGGCTGTTTTATTTTCTCCAGTTATTGCCTTATTGGGTGGTGAATATAATGTTCATATTGTTCACCATTACATCGCTTGGTGCTTCTTGTTCTTTACAATTGTTCATGTATACATGTCTTTCCGTGAAGATGTAATGGAAGAATCTGGTGAAGTATCATCTATGGTTTCTGGTATGAAATATTATGCACACGATCCTATCGATATCGAAGATTTGAATGCGAAACGTCATCGTGGCGAACGTGTGGTTGTTCCAACTGGAACTACATATCGTCCAAGTAATCCAGATGATCCAAAGGAAAAGGAATTACTAAATGATTAATACGGACTCTATACAATTAGGTGGGGTCAATATCAGCGCGGGCTCAGAGGGTCCGCGCATTGATATTACTAGACTCTATGATGATGGTGACAATAGTATCGTTCTACTAGGCGTTGGGAATGTACTCCTCACAGATGAGGGCCTTGGGGTTCATGTGATTAATGATCTTCGTGAAAGCTATAATTTCGCGCCACCTATCAATATTGTAGATGGAGGCACTATGGGAATGGAATTATTGTCCTATATGAGGGGCATGAAAAAATTATTACTCATCGATGCCATCAATGGTGGAGATAAGCCAGGAACGATTTATGAGTTTCCTCATCAAGAATTAGAAACATATTTTACAGAACATATTTCCGTACACGAGGTAGGGATGCAAGATATATTACGCATTCGCGCACTCCAAGAAGACCCACTAGAGGATGCTGTAGTGGTTGGAGTAGAACCTGAATCCTTGGAGATTGGGTTTGAACCGAGTCCAGTAGTACGAGCAGCGCTACCAGAGGTTAAAAAACGTGTATTGAAAGTATTACAATCATGGAATGTGGAGGTGAGTCCTAAATGATTGAAGATTATAGTAATGTTCGTGCTGTATTGGCAGAATTAAAAGGGGCTCTAAAAACGCTCCGCACCACAGGTGAAGGTTATACCATCTATGTGGAAAAAACAGGCCTTTCTGAAGAAGAGCAAGTTGAAGTTCTACAGACCTTGGGTAAAGGTACTGTGACTATTGATTTTCGTGAAACAGACCAACCAGTGACTTGGCAAGAAAGCCAGTTTCCAGGCATATGGGTGGGGACATTTAAGAATGCGCGCAATGACGGAATTTTGCATACCATTGAAGTCGCCTATTATCCTGAACTAGCGAAGACCTATGATGAAGATATGATTCAAGCTGAAGACGATTTGCAATCTTGGATTGAGGCATCTCAACTATAATTGAATATAATGTAACAGCCCTATACACGTATACTCGTCTCGGCTAGACATAAAGTCTAAGCTCGTCTCGCATACGTGCATAGGGCTGTTGTACTGCTATAAATTTCAGGTAACACACTTGTCTAAAGGAGTATACTAAAAACAAGGAGTGATTTATATGGTTAAAGTATATGAACCTGAATTCAAGAAACAAATAGCTCAACTATATTTAGAACACAAAGGTGTCATAGGATATAGGATGATGTATCGACTATTGGTGCAACAAGGCATAATAAAATTGAACGAATATTTTCAGCATCAAAACCTAATGAAAAATGGTGTATTGATTTTACCTACTTACCTACAATCTAAGGTATAAAGCAATATAATTGTACAATTATATTGCTTTATATGATCGTTGCGTAGTAGCCAGTATTACTTCGGATGCTTTAACTAGACAGTTAGCGATTGATACGGTTAAAATGGCTTTATGCTTTGCTAAAAAGAAACCGAAATCATTAATTCTTCATAGTGATAGAGGCGTCCAATTTACCTCGAAAAAATTTGTAGAATTCTGTGAGCAAGAAAAAATCATACAAAGTATGAGTGCTGCAGGTTGTCCTTATGATAATGCCCCAATGGAACGATATTTTAATACATTAAAGACTGAATTGATTAATACTAATCAGTATTTTAGTACTGAACATTTACAAGCAGATATTTCTAAGTTTGCGCATTTATGGTATAACCATAATAGGCCTCATAGCTATAATGGCTATAAGACGCCTTTTGAAAAGAGGTTTGAAATAGACAATAATGTTACCTAGAATCTATAGCAGAACACTCCTGAAGGTAAAATTTTGAAGAATTTTGAAGAGTGATGTAACTATATTGTAATCCTTCTGTACAAATTTTGTAGTTTTTTCGGTGGAAAATCGTGTATAGGATTCTAATGAAATAGACATGGACCCTACTATATATGGATATGTAGGGCGTAGTGACGGGTATTGTCAACCTTATGGATTTGCCATGTGCTACAATTTTTAGTAAAATATATACGTAATAATTTGTGGAGGATATATGTTAATTTCGATTGTTGTTCCTGTATATAACGAAGAAGAGAATATTAGGACATTTTACGACGCAGTCACTGAGGTCATGTCAGGACTCGAGTATGATCATGAGCTGATTTATGTGGACGATGGGTCTTCTGATTCTTCAGCAATGATATTGCGCGAGATTGCCTTCAATGATAAACGTGTAAAGGTGATTCTTTTGGCTCGTAATTTTGGACATCAATTAGCGTTAACATGTGGTCTTGATTTCGCTCATGGTGATGCGGTGATTACAATGGATGGGGATATGCAACATCCACCGGCTTTGATTCCAGAGCTTGTCCGGTTGTGGGAATCCGGGTATGATGTAGTTCGTACTATTCGTGATTCTACTGAGGATGCGACTTGGGCCAAGGCGTTCACTTCCAAGTATTACTATAAACTTATGAATAAAATGGCATCTGTTCCTATCGTTGAGGGTGGATCAGATTTCCGACTATTAAATCGCAAGGCCTTGGAAACGTTAAAACGATTCCGTGAACATGGTCGTTTCTTGAGAGGTATAGTGGGGGACCTTGGGTACCGTCAGGCAGAATTGCATTTTGTGGCGCCACCTCGATTTGCAGGTGTGTCTAAATTCAATGTTCGTAAAATGCTTCATTTTGCATTAGATGGTGTAACTGCATTCTCTCGTGTACCATTGCGTGCCGCTTTGTATGGGGGCATTATTTGCGGTGGTATTAGCTTCTTGTTGATTTTGCATATTATTTATGTGTATTTAACAGGTCAAGCACTCAATGGATGGACTACATTAGGTGTATCAATCCTATTCCTAGGTGGCATTCAGCTCATCGGTATTGGTATTATCGGTGAATACGTAGGTCGTGTATTCGAAGAAGTAAAACAAAGACCTTTATATTGGGTAAAATCAGCTATCAATTTTGAGGAGACTCAGGAGATTATTCAACCTGACACTTATCACAGTAACTATAAGGTGATGAAATAATTTTTACCATATGAATAGCATGTAATGCTGTGTTTCGGGACTTTCACCAACGAACATCGTTATGGTGAAAGCAACGCCTCAGATAGCGACTTATCATAAAAGCCTAATATATTTTGAATAAATAGGTTAACCAATTGTGTTAGAAAGGAAACATATGACGTCAAAATATAGTAAAGTTCGTATCATTGCATTAACTGCCGCGGTAGTTTGCATGTCCACGGTGTATGCCAGTGCAGCAACATACCAATTTGGTGATAAGGGCAAAGACATTACTACTATTCAACAAAAACTAATTAAGCATGGCTATAATGCTACAGACAAATCCGGCGTGTACGGAAAAGAAACAAAATGGGCAGTACGCCTATTCCAAGAAGATAATGGATTACAAGTTGATGGCATAGTGGGACCTACAACGTATAAAGCGTTAATGGGCGCCATGAGCAGTGATGCGAAAGCAAGTAAAAAAAGTCGTGAGACTAATAAAAGCAAGATATCCAAATCATCTAAGTCTAAATCTAAGGCCAAAAAAGCATCCTCTGAATTTAGTATTACAAAATATGCACCGGTATCTGGTGATGTAAAACGCATTTTGCAAGAGGCAGATAAATACCGCGGTGTACCATATGTATTTGGTGGAGCTACACCGAGCGGTTTTGATTGTTCTGGCTATATTCGCTATGTATTTGCAAAGCAAGGCATGGAAATGCCACGTATGGCAGACGAACAGTACCGCATGGGTAAAGCGGTCTCACAATCTAATTTGCAACCAGGTGACTTAGTGTTCTTTGAAACCTATGAACCAGGGCCATCTCACTCTGGTATTTATATTGGAGACGGCAAATTCATCAGTGCTACTTCTAGCAGTGGTGTTGCTGTAGCTGATATGACTAGTGGTTACTGGGGCGATCGTTACTTGGGCGCGAAACGCGTTATGTAATGTAAGAGTTTAATTATATGCAAACAGTAAAAAACACATCGATAAGTGATATGCTTTATCGATGTGTTTTTTGCGTTCTAATGAAATATAGCTAAAAATAGCTATATTACAGGTATTTTTTATATAATGTGATTTGCTTATGAATCGTAAATTGTAGAATGAAATTGAACACTAAAACTAAATAAAAAGATCCATAGGATTGCATCAATGGTAAAATTAAGTTACGACACAAAATTAACCGGAGGCAATCACTATGGACTACCTAAATAATACCATTAATACCCTACCTCGCCATCGAGGCAGACCAACAGAGTATGTACCTAGTCGAGGTCAAGCCGTTTACTATGAAAACAGAAAACGTTCTGGTCGTAAACAGCGCATTACGTCTGAAAGTCCATTTGCTATTTGGGTTGCAGAGCAAGTTAAAAAAGCTAACTGGTCATTAGACGTATGTGCTGGCTATGCTAAGAAGCATAATCTGTTTACTGAAATGGATCACAATTTGCTACTGTATTTAAAACAATTACAGCAGACAACGGAACTGAGTTTGCGGAATTATCTCAGTTAGAACGATATGGTATAATAATATATTTTGCTCATCCATATAGCTCTTATGAGAGAACTCAAAATGAGCGTCACAATCGCATTTTCAGAAAGTACGTACCTAAAGGAAAGTCTATCGAAAACTACTCTGCTGAGCAGATTCTCTGGTTTGCAGAGGATATGAATTCATTACCTAGAAAGTCCCTTGGGTATGATACGCCTGATGATTTATTTGAAGCTTATTTAGATATCGTCTATGCAGCTTAAATTATTTGGTTAAAGGTGTTCAATTTGAACTTGCAATTTTAGAAATTTATCTATTTCGTATGGTGAGAAAACCGTGTTGTCGGAATTGTCTATTTCTGTAAACTATGGTGAAATTGTATCTGTTTTAGGAAAAAGCGGGGTAGGCAAGTCCACATTGCTCCGTACGATTATGCATGATTTGCCACGTCAGGCACATAGGAGCAAGGGCCGTATATTGGTAGATAATCAAGATATAGATGTATTGGCGAGTCACGAGGGATTTCATGGGGCAGTAGTGTCTATGGTGTTTCAAAATCCGAGCCAAATATTTTCTCCGTTGCGCACAATCGGTCAACATGTTAGTGATTTTTTAGAGGCCCATCACGTGACTGATCGATATGATGAATTTTTACGACAGTTGGAGCATCTGCAGTTACTTTCACCAGAGCGTGTTATGGCATCGTACCCATTTGAATTGAGTGGTGGTATGTTGCAACGTGTAGCGATTGGTATGGCTATATTTTTACGACCGGCTCTATTATTGGCTGATTAACCCACTAGTGCTCTCGATGTGATTACACAAAAGGAAATTCTTGATTTATTGCAACAAATTGCCAAACAAGAGCAGGTAGCGGTACTGATGATTACTCATAATGAAAGGGCGGCACATTACGTCTCAGATGCTATCTATCGATTGGTGGATGGGCAGTGTCAAAAGGTGAATTAGCCTATGCTATTAGAATTACAACAATTGGAAAAATCATATACAAAAGGTTTAGAAACAAAACAAGCCCTAGCGCCCATTGATCTATTACTAGATAATGGGGAATCACTAGGGATTGTGGGCATGAGCGGTAGCGGCAAAAGCACATTGTTGCGCCTTATTGCATTGCTTGAAGAACCTACATCAGGTGCCATACTAGTATCAGGGCACTCGGTAAGTGGTATGACGCTTTCAGCAAGACGTCGTGCCTATGAGCAGATTTAAATGGTGTTTCAACATCCCGGGTCTGTGATTAGCCCACGCATGACCATTGGAGAGTTTATGAGTGAGCCCTACCGTTGTATGAAGGGATTATCTGTATCCGAATCACTTGCTCAGGTGAATCGCGTGCTAGAAGAGGTTGATTTACCTGCATCATATACCAAAAAATTTGCCCATGAAGTGAGCGGCGGGTCATAATATTGAAGTAGTAGAAGATATGGCTACACGTATAGTAGTTATGAAGGATGGTTGTGTGGTTGATACTATTGATGATGGAGCACAACTGAGAGACAGTGCTGTAGCCTATACACAAGAGCTACTAAGGGCAAGTTTATTGACGTAATGTAGTTCTGTGTTATAATAAATACAAAGAGGTAGCCGATGTTGTTGGCGTCAGGCTCATCTCTATAACTCATTTAGGTTGAGAAATGGCCCTGACGTTAACGCGTTAGGGCTTTTCCTCTACTTGAGGGTAACAGCCACAAGCATTGCGAAAGCAATCATCAAAGATAATACTTCGAAAGTACTCATAGCATTCCCCCCTTTCGGGGACGAGCCTAACTCATCAGCTACCTTATGTTTATTATAACAGAGGTCAAGGGATTGAGTAGGCTCTTTTTACTTGGGGAATGCTCCTAATAGGAGCACTGAATTAGATAAATTTAATAGTATTTGTGTATAAAATTTGTTATAATAGAATGTATTGATTTATCCTAGGGAGGTTATACATATGAAAGGTAATGAGCTGCGTCAAGCGTACTTGCAGTTTTTCGAAAATAAAGGTCATTTGAAATTAGATAGTTTCTCTTTAATTCCTGATAATGATCCCTCTTTGTTATTGATTGGTGCTGGTATGGCGCCATTAAAACCATTCTTTACTGGTAAGCTTGTACCACCTCGTACACGTATTACAACAAGTCAAAAATGTATGCGTACAGGTGACTTGGAGAACGTAGGTCGCACTGCGCGTCATCATACATTTTTTGAAATGCTTGGTAATTTCTCCTTTGGTGATTACTTTAAAAAGGAAGCTATCCATTGGGCATGGGAATTCCTTACAGAGGTCATTAAACTAGATAAATCCAAATTATATGTGACTGTATATCCAGATGATGAAGAAGCATACAATACTTGGTTGAACGACTGTGGAGTTCCAGCGGACCATATTTCCCGTTTAGAAGATAATTTCTGGGAAATCGGTGAAGGTCCTTGCGGTCCAGACAGTGAAATCTTCTTTGATCTTGGCCCAGAACGTGGCTGTGGTTGTGATGATTGTGCACCTGGTTGTGATTGTGATCGTTATCTTGAAATTTGGAACCTTGTGTTCACACAATTCAACAAAACTGCTACTGGCGAATATGAACCATTAGCTAAGAAAAATATTGATACCGGTGCGGGCCTTGAACGTTTGGCATCTGTTCTTCAAAATTGTGAAAGTAACTTTGAAACGGACTTGATTTTCCCAATTATTGAAGCAACAGCTAAAAAAGCGGGTGTGACTTATCATACAGATGCAAATACTGACGTATCCTTAAAGGTTATTGCGGACCATGCTCGTGCGGTAACTGCCTTGATTTCTGACGGTGTATTGCCATCTAATGAAGGTCGTGGCTATGTATTGCGTCGTATTTTACGTCGTGCTGTTCGTCACGGTCGTTTACTCGGTATCGAAGGTCCATTCCTAACACCACTCGTAGATGTGGTAGTGGATATTCTTGGCCCTGGCATTCAATCCATTGCGGAAAAACAAGACTTCGTAAAACGCGTTGTAGCGAACGAAGAAGAACGCTTTAACCAAACTTTGGCACAAGGCCTTGATTTGTTGAGCTCTCTCATCGATTCCTTAGTGGACGAAAAAGCAACTGTACTTCCTGGTACAGAAGTATTTAAATTATATGATACATATGGATTCCCATGGGAATTAACCGAAGAAATTGCATCTGAACGTGGTCTTGCTATCGACCATGAAGGTTTTGATGCGGCGATGCAAGAACAACGTACACGCGCTCGTGAAGCTCGTGCGTCGGAAGATGCAAAAGTGGCAACACCAGACATCACATACCTCGCTAATGAAACGTTAACCGAGGATGAGTCTGCTACTGAATCTGAAGTGTTGATGATTGGTAAAGGTTCAGATCGCATCGAAACAGCTGCTGATGGCGACGAAGTAACTATTATCGTTCGTTCCACTCCATTCCATGCTGAAGGGGGCGGTCAATTAGGCGATACTGGTTTCATCACTGGCCCAATGGGTAAGATGGAAATTCATAATACAAAACGTTTACCAGAAGGCACTGTATATCATATTGGTACTGTTGTAGAAGGTTCCTTGAATCAAGGCAACAAAGTACAAGTTAATGTTGACGTAGCTCGTCGTAATTCTATGGCGCGCAACCATACAGCTACTCACTTGCTCCATGCAGCATTGAAAACTGTATTGGGCGCACATGTAAACCAAGCCGGTTCCTTGGTAACACCAGGTTACTTGCGTTTTGACTTCACACATTTCTCCCCTGTTACACAAGAGGAATTGAATCAAATCGAATACCTAGTGAACGAAGAAATTTTGAAAGCTACTGACGTTGCCATTGCTGAAATGTCCATGGACGAAGCAAAAGAAAAAGGCGCTATGGCCTTGTTCGGCGATAAATATGGCGATGTAGTACGCGTAGTAGAAGTACCAGGCTTCTCCGTTGAATTGTGCGGTGGTTCCCACGTAGGTAACACTGCTTTCATCGGTACATTCCGTTTGATTTCCGAAGCAGGTATCGGTTCTGGCGTTCGTCGTATCGAAGCAATCACTGGTGCCGCAGCTGTTGAAGCGGCTCGTCATGATCGTGAAACTATTTCCGAAATGGCTGCCACATTGAAAACGAAACCAAACCAAGTCCAAGAACGCTTACACCAAGTATTGGAAGAAGCGAAATCCGTTGAACGCGAATTGGCTGACATCCGTAAGGATTTGGCGGCTACTGGCGTAGCTGATGTTGTGTCTGCTAAGGTTATGGTGAATGACGTACCAACTGTATTGGCAATGGTAAAAGCATCCGACATGGATAATCTTCGTGACTATGCAGACAAAGGTATCGAACAACTAGGCTCTGGTGTTGTATTATTGGCATCCGTTAATGAAGACAAAATTAACTTTGTGTGTAAAGTATCCAAAGACGTTGTAAAACGTGGTGCTCATGCTGGTAATATCGTTAAGGCTGCTGCTCAAGCTGCAGGCGGTAATGGCGGTGGTCGTCCAGATATGGCGCAAGCTGGTGGTAAAGATCCAGAAAAATTAAACGATGCATTACGTGCTGCTGGTGAAGCTTTGAAAGCAATGCTAGGGTAATTGGCTAGTACTTGTATCAGCATATGCAGTCTGAACTGACGACTATGCATGTGTAAACTAATCTTTTACAAAAAGAATTGTATATAATGCTATCATCTAGTGTTCATATATGTTCTGTAAAATATTAAACAGTAAGGTCTTAGTTGATACTTTCACTAAGACCTTACATTCTATATGTGATATAATTGAATCACAAATATATTAATACTGTTAAAGGAGGGACAACCATGAGTGTAGCAGATGAAACTATGATGTTTAAAAAGGTAGATGACGAACCAATGACTGCTGAGCAAGTCTTGACTCGCGTGTACGAATCCATGAAGGAAAAGGGATATAATCCTATTAATCAAATCGTAGGTTATCTAATTTCTGGGGACCCAACATATATTACGAGCTATAACAATGCGCGCACAGACATTCGCCGTTTGGAACGCGATGATTTAATCGAAGAGCTTGTGAAAGAATATGTAAAGGCTAAACAATTATAATGAGAATTATGTCCTTAGACGTGGGCAGCCGTACCATCGGGGTGGCTTGCAGTGATGCATTATTAATGACCGCTCAAGGTATAGAAACGGTGCGTCGCACGTCCCTTGAAAAAGATTTCAATCGCTTGAAAGAAATTATCGCCGAGTACGAGGTTCATGAAATCGTTGTAGGCATGCCGAAAAATATGAATGGTACCAAAGGTGAGCGTGCAGAAAAAACGGAAGAGTTCGTAGAAAAAATGAAAGAGGTCATTGATTTGCCTGTGGCATTTTGGGACGAACGCTTATCTACCGTTATGGCGGAACGCCAACTCATCGCTGCTGATGTAAGCCGTAAAAAAAGAAAATCTGTTATCGATAAAATGGCTGCTGTAGTGATACTACAGGGATATTTAGACCGATTACAACATATGAAATGAGAATATATACATGTAACCTAAGATTCTAGGTTGATGCATATTGTTTATATAATTCATTAAGGAGGAATACCCATGATTGATGAAAATTACGAAGGCGAAATGTATGTACTTCAATTTGAAGACGAAGATGGCAATACACAGTCTTTTGTTGAAGATGTGGTAATTAATTATAAAGATCAACAATTTGCTGTTTTAGCACAAATTCCAAACGAAGACGATGACCATGAAGGTCAAGATGAAACGTATATGATTTTGGCACGTATTGAAGTGAATGAACAAGGCGAAGAAGAATACGTTACATTAGATGAAAACGATGAAGATTTTGATGCTGTTGTTGAAATCTATGAAAACATGGAATCGGATGAAGAAGAATAATACATAATCGTGAATTAAAGAGGCCGAAAGGCCTCTTTTTTGGTAATGTGAGGTCAACAATATGGAGATATAAGGGATATAGGTAAATCCCAACAGATATGGTATAATAAAGGGACGCCTTAGTACATAATTCTGTGGAGTTGTGTTGTTGTATCGCGCATAAGAAAGGATATAACTCATGAAAAAAGGAATACGTATTGCCCTGGGCATATTTGCGGTTCTCCTATGTATAGGAGCGGCAACTTTATGGGGGGCAATGTATTATTTGCCTAATACCTTTAACGAAACGACTGATGAGCAAGTAGTGGTTATCGAAGAAAAGCAAACTGGAGCAGAAATAGCCCAAATGCTTTATGAAAAAGGATTGATTCGATCTCCTGAATTATTTCGATTAGCCTTACGTATTAGTGGTAATGGTGCGAAGTTACAAACTGGGTACTACCAAATCCCTAATAAAGTGAATCAAACAGAGTTAATTGAGCTCTTACAAAAAGGCCATGTAAAAGCAGTTCGTGTTACTATTCCAGAAGGATATACCATTGGTGAAATCGCCATTGCACTTGAAAAAGACCGTTTGGTGACGGCTAAGGAATTCCTAGATGTGGCAAAAAACTATGTACCATATCAATATATGTATGGGCCAAAACCGGTAACGTACCGTGTGGAAGGGTTCTTGTTTCCTAGTACTTATGATATCCCTGTGGATGCATCTGCAAAGGATATCATTGATTTGATGGCTAGAGAAATGAATAGTCAATTAACGCCAGACATACGGAAACAATTGGACGACGAACACATGACGATTTTTGAATTTATCACATTAGCATCCCTAGTAGAAAAGGAAGCGCTCTTTGATAAAGATCGTGAGCCAATCGCGGCAGTATTCAAAAAACGTTTAAAATTAGGTATGCCTATCCAATCTGATGCGAGTATTCAATACATCCTAGGCTATCCAAAGGCGCATGTGACAATTGAGGATACGCAATTACAAAGCCCTTATAATACGTACATTATCAATGGTTTGCCACCAGGACCGATTGCGAACCCTGGTAAAAAATCCCTTGAGGCCGTATTAAATGCTGGCGATACAGAGTATTTGTATTTTGTGGCAGACAAAGAAGGTCATAATCATTTTACAAAAACTTATGAAGAACATTTGAAGGTAGTGGAAAGTATTTATGGAAACTAATGAGATATTAAATGAGCAACGCATTTATGCCATGATTAATAATGTGCCAATTTTGCGTGAATCAGAAGTACATCTCTTTGAAGAATTATTAAGTTTGTATCAACCGACGTCAGTCCTTGAAATTGGAACGGCTATCGGCTATTCTACATTGCTCATGGCACGTCAAATGGGTGAGGGTGGTCATATTACATCCATTGAACTTGATACGGTGCGTCATGAGATGGCAAAATATTATATTGGTCAATCCGATTACAAGGACAATGTTTATCTCTTGAACGGGGATGCCAATGAAATCCTGGTGAATCTGAAAGGTGAGTATGATCTTGTGTTCCTCGATGGCCCTAAGGGGCAATATTTGAAACAATTAGAACTTATTATGCCTTTGTTGAAAGAAGGTGCAGTGGTTCTTGCCGATAATGTACTCTTTAGAGGTTATGTGCGGGGGGATAAAGAACCACCGCGTCGATTTAAAACGATTACAAAACGGCTACAAGAGTATTTGAATTTTGTAGAAAATAAAGAGTTATTTAATACCACCATTTATCCACTAGGTGATGGTATGAGTGTTAGTGTTTGGAAAGGAAGTCCTGAACAATAATGGAAAAACGTTTTATTGAATTGCTTTGCCCAGCAGGCAATATGGATAAATTAAAAATGGCCATTCGCTATGGTGCGGATGCCGTATACTGTGCAGGCCAACATTTTGGTTTGCGCGCTAGCAGCTCTAATTTCTCTAATGAAGAATTGAAAGAGGCTGTAGAGTTTGTACATGCCCATGGTAAAAAAATTCATGTCACATGTAATATCATCCCTCACAATGAAGATCTTGTTGGTCTTGAAGAGTATTTAGTATATCTTGAAAGTATTGGTGTAGATGCTATTATCGTAGCGGATATGGGTATCTTTGGCCTCGCTAAACGGGTAGCACCAAAACTCGAATTACACGTAAGTACACAAGCAAGTACAACAAACTTTATGACTGTACAAATGTGGAAAGATTTAGGTGCACACCGTGTCGTAGCGGCTCGTGAAGTATCTATTAAAGATCTTAAGGAAATGAAAGATAAAGTAGATATTGAAATCGAATCTTTCGTACATGGTGCTATGTGTATCGCTTACTCTGGTCGTTGTCTTATGAGTAACTATATGACTGGTACTCGCGATGCGAACCGTGGTCAATGTTCCCAATCTTGCCGTTGGAAATACTCAATCGTTGAATCTAACCGCCCTGGTGAATACTACCCAATCGAAGAAGATGATAAAGGTACGTATATCTTTAACTCTAAGGATTTATGCCTATTAGGCCATATTCCTGATCTTTACGAAGCAGGTATCGACAGCCTTAAAATCGAAGGACGTATGAAGAGCGTTCACTATGTAGCAACAGTGGCGAAAGTATACCGCGAAGCGATCGACAAATACCTTGAAGAAGGTGAAAACTGGTACGTTCGTCCTGAATGGATTGCAGAATTAGAAAAAATCTCCCACCGTCCATATACAGAAGGCTTCTCCGTTGGTAAAGCTAACGAAACAGCTCAAAACTATGGTAAATCCAGTAACACACAAACTCATGACTTCATTGGTTTGGTAGAAGGTTATAATGTTGAAGGCGGTTATGCTGAATTAGAACAACGTAATAACTTTAAGGTAGGCGATAAGGTAGAATTCTGCCAACCTAAAGGTCCAAACGTTGAACACGTTATCACCAAAATGACCGATGTAGATGGCAATGAAATCGACGTGGCCCCACATGCACAAATGAAAGTTCATTTGTACATCGATACACCTCTAGAACCATTCTCCATGATGCGCCGCGAGTGTAAGGTGAAAGAAGAAGCGTAAGAAATATAATAGACTTAAGTGTCATATGAAATCCGATTAGGTTTTCAAGATGTATGTACTTTAGCATTTCAATGTAAATAAAGTCATCGTATGATGTCCGTATGGTATCAATTTTGATATAATACAGATAGATTACGATGACTTTTTTTGTGAACAAACTTAGGATGGACTATGCTACCAATTAATGATAAACCTAAAACAAATTTAATGGCGGAACCAGTAGAATTAATGAAACGCGTAGATGGTGCGGATGCACCTATGACTGGAGAGGAATCCTACGTATATTTCAAAATCAATCCTAGCGATACGAATTATATTAATCGAATTCTTGAGGGCTATGAGTATGTGGGTGTTATGACGACATTAGATAACACTGGCCGTAGTATGGTGCGGTGTACGCCGGATACGAGAGAATTGGCTATTGAGATACTAACGAGTTTAGGCGATAAAGTTTATTTTGAAAAATAGATATAATAATTTCGCACAATATAATTTTATGTAGAAGTCTATACTTGCATTCAAAAACCTAGTGTGCTACAATAGCTATGTTAAAAGTTATGCAAAGGACATGATGCATAGTTCCCTATGTCTCAGAGAGAGGTTGCTGGTGGAAATACCTCACATATAGCTATTCATTACCCCCTTTAAACTGGTCTGTCGAACCTAAGTAGGCACTCCCGGCTAAGAACCGTTAGAATCTAAGAGTGAATTATGCACTAATGTATTACCTTGACATACAATGAGGTAAAATGGTTGTGTAATTAACTAGGGTGGAACCGCGAATATGATCTTCGTCCCTTGTAGAGGGAATAGAAGGTCTTTTTTTATTGCCGAAAACAAAACTTTCATAGGCAATGCATAGATTAGAATTAAAGTTAATAGAAAACCCCGTGTCCCGCCGGTGGCTTTCACAATGGAGGAAAAGAACAATGGCAGATGTAAAAATCATTTTACCTGATGGTAGCGCTAAGGAATACGCAGCTGGCACTACTCTAGGTGAAGCAGTAAAACAATTATCTAATAGTTTGGCTAAAAAAGTATTGGCGGCAGAAGTTAACGGCGAATTGACTGATTTGCGCGAAGAATTAGTGGACGGTAGCACAGTTAGTTTCTTGACATTTGAACAAGACGGCGGTAAACACACATTGCGCCATACTGCATCTCATATCATGGCACAAGCGATTAAACGTTTATGGCCAGAAGCAAAATTAGCAATCGGTCCTGCTATCGACAAAGGTTTCTACTATGACATCGATATGGAACACGTGTTGGTGCCAGAAGATTTGCCTAAAATCGAAAAAGAAATGATCCGCATTGTTAAAGAAAACTTGCCAATCGAAAAGAACGTAATGCCTCGTCAAGAAGCAATCGAATTCTTCAAAAATTTAAACGAAGATTACAAAGTGGAATTAATCCAAGATTTGCCTGAGGATGCTATCATCTCTTGCTACAAACAAGGTGATTTCATCGATTTATGTGTAGGCCCTCATGCAGCGTCTACTGGTAAAGTAAAAGCCTTCAAATTGCAAAGCATTGCTGGTGCGTACTGGCGTGGCGATGAAAAAAATAAAATGTTGCAACGTATTTACGGTACTGCCTTCGAGAAAAAAGAAGAGCTTGAAGCATATCTTCAATTATTGGAAGAAGCAGCTAAACGCGATCACCGTAAATTGGGCAAAGAACTTGGCCTATTCGTATTGAAAGAAGAAGGTCCTGGTTTCCCATTCTTCCTTCCAAAAGGTATGGCACTTCGCAACGAATTAGAAACATTCTGGCGCGAATTGCACCATGAATTCGAATACGTGGAAATCCGCACACCAGTTATCTTGAACCGTCAATTGTGGGAAACTTCTGGTCATTGGGATCACTACCGCGAAAACATGTACACAGTACAAATCGATAACGAAGATTACGCAATCAAACCAATGAACTGCCCAGGCGGTATCTTGGTATACCAAAACGAAATGCATTCCTACCGAGACTTGCCAATCCGCATGGCGGAACTTGGTTTAGTTCACCGTCACGAATTGTCCGGCGCGTTGCACGGCTTGTTCCGCGTACGTAGCTTCACTCAAGATGATGCGCATGTATTCATGACTCCTGAACAAATTAAGCCTGAGTTGATGAAAGTTATCGAATTGTTCGACCGCACTTACAGTCAATTCGGTTTGAAATACCATGTGGAATTGAGTACAAAACCAGAAGGCGCTTTGGGCGATGACCACATTTGGGAATTGGCTACAGACGCACTTCGTGACGCTATCGAAGCAAAAGGTATCCCTTACGTTGTAAATCCTGGTGACGGCGCGTTCTACGGTCCTAAACTTGACTACCATATCGAGGATTCCCTTGGCCGTACATGGCAATGTGGTACTATTCAATTGGATATGAACCTTCCAGAACGTTTCGGCATGGAATATATCGGCGAGGATGGTCAAAAACATCGTCCTATTATGATTCACCGTGCATGCTTTGGCTCCTTGGAACGCTTTATCGGTATCCTTACTGAACACTATGCAGGCGCATTCCCAACTT
Source organism: Veillonella absiana (assembly GCF_032970865.1). Taxonomy (NCBI): domain Bacteria; kingdom Bacillati; phylum Bacillota; class Negativicutes; order Veillonellales; family Veillonellaceae; genus Veillonella; species Veillonella absiana. The sequence continues at coordinate 27,886 of NZ_JAWJZB010000003.1, forward strand.
GGATGGCCCCTGTACAGGTGAAAGTATTGCCTATCAGCGAAAAACACGTTGAATATGCTAATAAAATTGCGAAAGAAATGCGTCATGACTACATCCGTGTAGAAGTTGACGAACGTAACGAAAAAATCGGTTATAAAGTACGCCAAGCTCAAATGGAAAAAGTACCTTACATGCTCGTAGTAGGGGAAAAAGAAATGGAAGATGGCACTGTGAACGTTCGTAAACATGGTGGCGATGAATTAGGCACTGTGAAATGGGAAGACTTCTTCAAGGATATTAAAGAAGAAGTGAAAAACCGTAAATAAAATAGAGTTTACGTATAGGCTCCAATCTGTTGAAAAGCTTATTATGTAGAATACCATCATAAATACCATCATTGTGATTCATAGGTTGTATTGTGATTGTTTGTTTCTAGTATATCTAGAATGAATCAATACAAGACAATATATGAATAAAACAATGGTGGTATTTTATTTTTATAAATGTAAAATAAGTGTGACTGTATATAAATTAAATTGTTAACAATTTAATATGATGAATATATGATGAACTCAAAGTTAAAGAGTGTAGCATATGTTGGGATTGTATTATCATTTTTATTAATATTGTATGGTTATCTTGAGAGAGAAACCAGAATGGGGTTTTATGAATATTTTGAAGACATTAGTATTGAGTACATTGGCTGTGAGCGCTGTAGGTAGTGTGAGTGCTGCAGATGTGGATCAATTAAAAATCAATACAACAGCTACTACTAGTACAACTCTTGCAAGTGGTACTGATTCTGTAGCTATTGGTCAAGATGCTAAAACTGCAGATACTGCTAAAAACTCCATTGCTATTGGTAAAGGTGCTAGCTCTCAGCATCAAGCGGCGATATCATTAGGTCAGGAGGCTAAGGCGGGGGCACAGGCTAGTACGGCTATTGGAAGAACGGCTCAAGCTTTAGGCACTTTAGATACAGCAGTAGGTGCGGATTCTACTGCTAATGGTACAGGTGCGAGTGCTTTTGGTGCGCTTGCACAGGCAACTGGATACACTTCAACGGCGATTGGTGACAATTCAAGAGCTACTAATACGTATAGTTCTGCCTTAGGTGTTTCATCTCGTTCTACAGGTACTGCAAGTATCGCAGTAGGCGCATTGTCTGAGGCAACTGGAGAGTTTTCTAGTGCTAATGGTTATGTATCGTTAGCATCTGGTAAATACTCGATTGCTAACGGCTATGGCGTAGTAGCGAGTGGCCACAGTGCGATTGCGATTGGTGCGGTTACAACTGGATGTTCCTAGGTGCTAACTCTGCCTATGTTACGGAAGGTGCTACAACAGCAGGTTTATCTACGTCTTATACTAGTGGTACAATCGGTGGAAAAACATATGCCTTTGCTGGTGGTAATGTAACTACTGGAGTAGTGAGTGTGGGTAGCACTACTGGTACTCGCCGCATTCAAAATGTAGCACCTGGTTTGATCAGTGATACATCTACAGATGCAGTGAATGGCAGTCAGTTGAAAGCTGTGGTAGATGCAGTGGATGCAAATACTACTGAAATTAACAATATTAAAACTATCATCAACAACAATGATGGTGTAAATGAAAAAATCAATGAACTTCGTGGAGATATTAATGAAGCGGGTGCTAAATCAGCTGCATTGGCTGCGTTAAAACCTATGTCCTACGATCCTATGGAACCGACACAAATCATGGCGGGTATGGGTGGTTACCGCGGTAGAGGATAAAAAATCTAATAATGAAAAATTATCAGCTAATGATAAAGCTTGGTTAGAAGGAGCTAAACATAGCTACGCAGAGCGTTTTGTGTATCATTTAGAACGTCGTGTAGAATTCTATAAACGCTCTCATAACTGGAATGAAGATAATAAACATGACCGCAATTATAGCTATGAAACATTACCTGGCTATACAAAAGAGGCTGGTTACACTAATAGCTATGGTGTAGATGAATTACGTTCTGTTGCTGCAGCTCTTAACGATGTATTGAATACAGCAACTGAAAGCAATATGCCTCAAACACAAGAACAAGCGTCTGCATTGGCTATGCAATTAACAGATGTTGTTAAAGCACATCAATCCAACATTGCTAACGATGAACTACGTTCTTATGTTAATGAAGCTGTTTGGTTTGCTGCAAAACAAGCTACTAAAGAAATGAAATCAGAATTACCTGATCGCACTAAAAATCATGTAGTGGATTTGCGTAAAGCTATCAATCAGAAATAAATAATATGCACAAGCGGAGCACAATCGTTTGAGAAAATAAAATGATAGTATAAAAAATGGAACCTTTAAAGGTTCCATTTTTTAGTATGAAATTGTATATTAGGATAATCCGATCCAATGCCAGTATGTTGCTGCAAATACAAGGAATAACACATAACCGATGATTGTTAATGGAATACCTGTTTTCATGAATGTTTTTACATCGTATGTATCTGTACCATAGGATAACATACCTTGTGGGGAGTTAACAGGGAGTACAAGACCAAAACAGATGGAGTATTGCATTAACATTGTTACACCTAATGGATTCATACCATCTGCTGTATGGCCTACAACGATAGAGATTACAATAGGAATCATAGAAGAGGACAATGCTGTAGCAGAAGCGAAACCAAGATGAACAACAATTAAAAATGCAGACATAATCGCAATTAATAAGAATACGGAAGCTGTTTCTAAGGAAAAGGCTGTTACGAATACATTAGCTAACCATGTAGCGGCTTTTGTTTTTAGTAATACAGAACCTAAACCAATACCAGCACCGAACATGACTACAGAACCCCAATCGATACGAGATTGGGCGAACTTCCAGTCCATAATGCCAATGCCCGGGAAGAAGAACAGTACGATAGCCACAATTGTTGTGGTTGTTGTATCAATAGAGTGTAATTTTCCCCCTGTAGACCAGAAGAATAGCAATGCTACGGAAATAGCAAGCAATTTCTTTTCATCGAAGCTCATAGGGCCCATTTCAGCTTTCATTTTAGCAAGCTGTTCATCACCACCAACGAGTTCATCAAATTCTGGTTTAATAAGCATTTTAGATAGAAAGTAGGAAATAATTACCATTAAAATAGAATATGGTGCAGCAGCAGTTAGCCAGTCAATCCAGCTTACAGCTTGACCTAGTTGTGAGTTCATAAAGCCTACAGCAACTAAGTTTTGTGCAGCAGCCGTTTGGACCATGATATTCCAGAATGTATCTGCTTGGGTAGCCCCTACCATAAGAAGTGCTGCTAATTGGCTGCGACGTGGAATGCCTAAACTTTCAGTAATACCAATAATGATTGGAGCTAAGCAGGCTAGACGCGCAGTAGCACTAGGAACAAAGAATGATAGGATAAGACCAGTTACTAGTACACCAAAATAAATACGGTTAACCTTTGTACCAACTTTGCTTAATACAGCCATTGCAATACGACGATCGAGACCTGTTTTTCTCATCGCCACAGAAATAAACATTGCTGCGCCTACGAGAATCATGGCATTAGAAGAATAGCCAGATATAGCCATTGTTAAAGCTTTACCAGTACCTAATAATTTGGCCGGTGCCTCTGGATTAGGAGAGAAACCGAGTAGGAGCGCCGTTAATGCTGTAATCATAGTTGCACTTACTGGATAGGATACGGCAGAGGTCATCCAGATTACAATAGCAAACACTAATACACCGATCATACGGTGACCACCAGTAGATAGTGTTTCTGGTGTAGGAATGGCCAAAATACCTAAGAGTATAAGAAACCCTAAGATTAGGCCGATATTTTGCACCTTTGTACGGGAAGGTGCAACTTTTTCTTGAGACATACACATGCCACCTTTCTGTTACATTTGTAACATATTATAATACATACCCTATCAAATTTTCCTTTTTTACTATATAGATGTGAGTACCTACGAAGATTTCATATTGCAAAATCACGCAATTCACAAATATATTTTGTAGAATAGTAAAAAAATATTGGGTCACTTTTAGTATAACATAAAGAGATTTTTAATATGTAGAAAAATTATACAGAAAGCAAATAAAATGGTATGGATTATTTTATGAAGGACTTATAATGAAATGTAATAAGAGTGAAAGTATATAAATTGGGGGCGAGAATAAAACCGTAGGAGCTATTGTGTAAGGGTGAGTCGATCTTGTATAATATACATTATCTTGTACACAATTTGTATAGTATGAGTAAGATAAGATAAGAAAAGTATTGACAATATTCATAGTTATTGGTAATATAATTGAGTAACTAATAAAGAAGAGGCCATCCGCCACTCACCTAGTATCGAGAAATAATAGGTTAAATAGTGTGAACTTTGCTACGGATGGCGTTATGCCGTCCGTTTTTTTTTATTTCACTTGGAGGTGAATGGTATTAGCAAGGATACACCACGTATTAACGAAGAAATTCGTGCACGTGAAATTCGTGTTGTCGGTCCTGACAACGAACAAATCGGTATTATGTCAGCCCGCGAAGCTTTAGCATTAGCCGAAGAAAAACAACTTGATCTCGTTGAGATTGCCCCTAACGGTAAACCACCAGTTTGTCGTATTATGAACTTTGGTAAATATCGTTATGAACAGCAAAAACGAGAAAAAGAAGCTAAGAAAAAGCAGAAGATTGTTACTTTGAAAGAAGTAAAACTTCGTCCACATATTGAGGATCATGACTTTTACGTTAAAATGAAAAACGCAACTAAGTTCTTAGGTGAAGGCAACAAAGTAAAAGTTACAATCATGTTCCGTGGCCGTGAATTGAGCCATCCGGAACTAGGTCTTAACGTATTAACCCGTTTTGCCAAGGAATTGGAAGCAAGTGCCACTGTTGAAAAAGCAGCGAAACTTGAGGGTAGAAATATGACTATGATTTTAGCAAGCAAAGGATAATTGAGGAGGATTCAAATTATGCCAAAGATTAAAACTCGTCGCGCAGCGGCTAAACGTTTCGTAGCTACTGGTACTGGTGAATTCAAGCGTGCAAAAGCTTTCAAAAGCCACATTCTTGAAAAAAAATCCCCAGCTCGTAAACGTAATCTTCGTAAAGCAACATTGGTTAGCAAATCTGACTACAAACGTGTTGTAAAAATGTTACCATACGCATAAGCATTCGATTAATAGCAGGAGGAAATTACAATGGCAAGAGTGAAAAAGGGCGTTACAGCTCATGCACGTCATAAAAAAATCTTAAAATTAGCTAAAGGTTACCGTGGTACACGCAGTCGTTTGTTCAAAAAAGCTAACGAAACTGTAATGAAAGCATTATTCTATGCTCGTCGTGACCGTCGTGCGAAAAAACGCGAATTCCGTAAATTATGGATTGCTCGTATCAATGCAGCAACTCGTATGAATGGTTTGACTTACAGCCGTTTCATCGCTGGTTTGACTAAAGCAGGCGTAGAAGTTAACCGCAAAATGTTAGCTGATCTTGCTGTAAATGATGCAGCAGCATTTGCTAAACTTGTTGAAGTAGCAAAAAACGCGTAATCAATATAAAATAAAAAAGGAGCCCTATGGGCTCCTTTTTTGATGCTCTGAATTACTACTGCACTATACACTGATAATGACAGAAAAGAACTGCTCCTTGATGAGTGGTTCAGATACTATATATTTCTCGTACTATTGGTTCAATAGTTTCATAATATCTAGAATATCTGCTGGTTTTCGGGCAATATATTTCACGCCTAATTCTTGGTGTAAAGATTCCTCACGGAACCCCCAAGTGACGCCAATGCATTCGAGTTTTGAATTGCGGGCTGTGGCTACGTCTACTTCGGAATCGCCAATATAGACGGATTCTTCTTGGGTGGAATCGAGTTCTCTCAGAGCTTGTAACACCATATCATGAGCTGGTTTGCGTTGTAAATTAGGACGTTCGCCGATAGCAACAGGTAATCGATCACCGAAATAATTCTTAGCCAAAGGGATAACGCCTTCTTGAATTTTATTAGAAACGATAGCTAGTTTATAGCCCTCAGCTCGAAGTGCATCAAGAACGTTTAGAATGCCGTCATAAGGGGAGGTAAAATCTTGAAGATGTTCGCCATAATATTCTTTGAACTCTGAGAGGAGGGGAGGGATTTCGTTTTCTGTGACAGATGTGGGGAGGCTTTCACGGAGGAGATGTTCCACGCCATTGCCAAGAGCACGTTTAACCTCTGCATTGGAACGCACTGGAAAATCGTGGGATGCTAATACGTGGTTTACAGCGTTTTTTAAATCCGTTAGGGTATCTAATAATGTGCCGTCACAATCAAAAATGATGGTAGTATATTTCATGGGAACCTACTTTCACAATAAATTACGAGTTAAATGTTCATGTTTTTATTATACTGATATTTGAGGACGTTGAAAATACCCATAAATATGCGCTCAATTCTTTATTTTTCTTGCATTCTTATGTATACTGAAAGATAGTAATAGTACCATAAGGAGGATATTATATGGATCTCATATATCCATTGCAAAATGCCTATCGTCATTCGGTATCGCTCGATGGGGCGTGGCATTTTAAATTTGACCAAGATGGCGCTAGTTGGGAGAAATCTGTACCAAAAGGGATGCAGGTCATCGTTCCTTCTAACGTCCATGATAATTTTATAGATTTACACGACCGTAACTACACAGGTACTATGTGGTTCGAGCGCCATGTGTATATTCAAAAGGAATGGTTAGGCGAGCTCGTATACCTTCATTTTGAAAATATTGGCCGTCGTGCCGTTGTATATGTGAATGGCACAGAGGTAGGGCGCCATGAAGGGGCCTTTGTACCAGCTTCATTCGAGGTGACTCGCCATCTACATTATGGTGAGGATAATACCGTTATTGTGAAAGTTAATAACGATATTGCTCCCTATGATATGCTCGGTGGCACCTTGGTAGAAGGTGTGGATGGGCAAAAACAACGCGTAAGTGCTGTACCCTATCGCGTACCAAGTGGACTATGTGGCACTGTGCATATGACGACGGCACCACAAAATCGATTGCTGGATGTGAACTTTCACATTGAGGAATTGTGTGCTGATAAAGCCGTTATTAGTTATGTAGCAAGTATCAAAGGGAATTGTTTAGTAACGACTATATTACGGGACCGGGATGGCCGTGTGGTGGCCACTGGCGTAGGTGGAAATGGTCAGCTTGTTCTTGAAAATCCACATTTGTGGAGTATTGGAGACGGCTATATGTACCGTGTCGATTTTGATGTGAGTCGTCTCGGTAAACAACATGATACATATTCTATACCAATCGGTATCCGCCAAGTAGGGCTACAAGATGGAGTATGGAATTTGAATGGTAAATCTATCCGTTTACAAGGTGTTAAGCTAGATATAGAGAATATTCCTGGCATATTGTCGAATGCTGTCGTAGCACGTCGTGAATTGCAACGTGTATTATCACTTGGTGGTAATTGTATTTACACAGGAGGCTATGTGTTGCCAGAGTTGTTATTAACGATGGCAGACGAAATGGGATTACTCGTGCTAGATGAATTGCCGGCTGCTGGTCTAGGTGTTACATCTATCGGTGAGCTAACCAATCATATTTCCTTTTATAGTCGCGGTGATATTAGAGGACGCATTTTACCACAACATATCACTATGATTCGGACCTTGATGCAGGCCCATAAAAATCATCCGTCCATCATTGGTTGGAGTCTTATTCATGAACCAGGATTTGTGATGCAAGAGGATGCGCCATATTTCAATGAAATTGTGACTATCGCAGGTCAACTCGATCCAGAGCATCGTCCGTTGATGATGACGGTCCGTCAATCTGTTCACGATATGAGCATTGATGTGATAAAATTATTTGATGTGATTATCGTCAGTGCTTTGTCCTATGACCGTGATGTGCACGGTGTGACAAATGCCTATGTCGGCGAAACTCGCATGGGCTCCATCGAGCCTGTGCGCCAATGGCAAGCAGCGCATCCATCGTTATCTATTATGGCCCGCATTTCTGGAGATATGCCAAATGCTAAGGCTAGCCGAGGCTGCCAGAATTATTTAGATATCGACAATATGGGCGATGCTGAATACTACACAATGGAACAATTGACTCAGTTGAAAACTATCGCTGCCGTTTGTGGTGAAGGTCTTGATTCGGTATCTAATTTACATCCATCTGTGCTAAAACAACATTGGAGTAAATAATATGGGATTGTTATCGTCTATTGAGAGTATATTTCCTATACTTGTACTAATTGCGCTAGGTTATGTTTTGCGTGGCCGTGGCATGTTTAATGATACATTCAGTGGGAATTTATCTAAATTTATTTTACAAATTGCTTTGCCTGCTGGTATTTTCGTATCTGTTATTCATCATTTGGACATTGCGGCTATTTGGTCTCTGCGTGCAAGTTTTCTATTCGTACTTGCTAGTTTTATCCTTGGCTATGTACTGGCCTATATATTGATGAAAGTTCTCAATATACAGCGAGGTAGAAAAGGCGCTTTTATTAATATGGTAGTAAATGATAATTGCTTATTTATTGGTTTACCCGTGCAAATGGCTTTATTTGGAGAAGAGGCGTTCCCATTTTTCTTGCTGTATTATATTATGAATACGTTGTCTTTATGGATGGTGGGAATTTTCTTTATTGATGCTGATCCATTATTAGATGAAGATAAAAAACCTGGGGTAGCCGTTAGTTGGAAAAAATTATTACCGCCCCCTATGATTGGTTTTATTATTGCCATAATCGTATTGATCTTCTCTATTTCGGTGGCACCTATCATTACAAAAACCCTTGATTATCTTGGTAATATGGTGACGCCTTTGTCTTTGGTCTATATTGGTATTGTCCTCCGTGATACTGGCCTTAGCAGTATTAGACTTAATAAAGATACTATAGGTGGTTTATTTGGTCGATTCATCATAACACCTATGGGTATGATAGGGGTGTTGTATGTGGGGGTACAGTATATGTCATTGCCCATGAGTAGTTTAGAGTTTCAGACATATGTGATCCAATCAGCTACACCGGTGGCGGCAGTATTACCAATCTTAGTAAATGAAGGAAAAGGGGACTTGCCTTATGCAACGAGTCTCGTGACGCTAAGTACTGTGCTGTTTATTATCGTCATACCTTTGTATATGCAGTTGTTGGCGGTGTTAGGACTATAATGTTCTTTTCTATAATTGCGTATATTTACAAAAATGACCCACTGGGTACTATCTTTTCAATCCGAACGCCTTTGGCGTAAGTCATTCAAAGATAGCACCCAGCGGGTTTTCGTGTATCTACACAACGAAAGAAAGAACATTATAGTCCTATCGAGCATCAATAGTAGATATGTATGGGATTTTACTTATTAGCGGAAGAAGCGACCAATGAGTGGCATGCTAGCCCCATCTTGGCGATTCAGTCCTTTCAACAGAACCATAATCACCACATAGAGGATGATGCCTTCGATGCCTGTTAAAATAAAGTTAACAGCCATTGGGAGGCTTTCAGCAAGGGTGTGGTAACTCATATAGATGAGTACGCCCATGATAGTGGCACTGACTACGTTTTTCCATAAAATGGAGAAGTCGAGGAAGTAGCCTGTATAGGTTTTGATATAAATTAGGTTGAGTAATGCGGCAAAGCCAATATCGGCTACGGTAGCATAGGAGGCACCGGCGATACCTAATGTAGGAATAGCGGTGAGGTTCCAGTTCAAGATAACCTTTATGACCATAGCAATACCCATGTTGATAACTGGCAGTGTTGGTTTGCCAAGGCCTTGCAAAATACCAGTTGTAACTTGATGGATGCCGAGGAAGAAGCTGGCGATGGCCAAGATTTGAGTGGCTGCCTCTGCTTTTGGGGCATTGTAAATCAAAGTTACAGTTGGTCCTGCTAAGACGTAAAGCATTACAGAAAATGGTACGGTGGCCATAAAGGATAGGCGCATCGCGCCAGCAGTACGATTAAAGATACCTTGTTTGTCATGTTTGGCAAGGGCATGAGAGATAGAAGGCACTAGGCTCGTAGCCAAAGCTGCAGTGATGATGGTAGCCAAATTAATGAGTGGCACCGCCATACCTGTTAAATAACCGAATAGCTCTGTAGCCTCACCCGTAGAGAAACCAGCGGCCTCCAATCGTCTTGGAACGATGAATAGGTCGAGGTTGGCTACTAATGGGAGCATGATACTTGCCAAAGAAATTGGCACAGCTAGGCGAATGAGTCGGCCGAGGATAGTACCAGAGGATTCTTGGATACCATCGTAGCTTTCACCATTTTCAGGAGATTTCGGTAGTTTCCAATAGTAGTAGAGCAATACGATGAGGGCACCAACGGCACCAACACCAGCACCAAGGCTGGCACCACCAGCGGCAGCTGCCAGTCCGTAGGGCATCAACATGGACGCGGCACCGAGCATAACCACAACGCGTAATAGTTGTTCTACGATCTGACTGACTGCAGTAGGTGTCATCAATTCAAAGCCTTGAATGTAACCACGGAAGCAGGAAATCAAGGTTACGAAGAATACGGCTGGCGCCAATGCAATGATGGAATAGTACGCACGACTATCGATGATATAGCCGCTACTAATGAGCCAATCGGCACCAAAATACATGGCAAAACTAGCGATTAAACCTGTGGCGGTGAGCATCCAAAAGGATAGAGTGAATACTCGTTTGGCACCGGTATAATCATAGATCGCTAGACGTTCAGCAGTCAAAATGGAAATGGCAATTGGCACACCTGCGCTTGAAAATTGAAGTAGGAACAAATAAATCGGAAAAGCCATTTGGTAAATCCCGATACCCTCACCGCCGAGTACACGGGAGAGGAGAATCCAGTTGATACTGCCAATGGCTTTCACCACGAAACCAGCAATGGTTAAGATTAACGTTCCTTTTAAAAATCCACTAGCCATAATATTAGAGTGTATGAGAGGAGCCTAGCACGTTTTTAATTTTGTGAGCTACCATGCCTTTAATAGCGTCACGTGCAGGTCCTAAGTATTTACGAGGGTCGAATTCGGATGGGTTTTGTGCTAAATATTCGCGAACAGAAGCAGTCATGGCCAAGCGAAGGTCAGTATCGATGTTGATTTTACATACAGACATTGTCGCTGCACGGCGAAGCATTTCCTCTGGAACGCCTTGAGCACCAGGGATGTTACCACCGAATTGATTACATTTTTGAACGAATTCAGGAAGTACTGTGGATGCACCATGCAATACGATAGGGAAGTTAGGTAATAATTTGCCAACCTTTTCCAAACGTTCGAAATCTAGGTAAGGGTCACCTTTGAATTTGTAGGCGCCATGGCTTGTACCGATAGCGATAGCCAAGGAATCTACACCTGTTAATGCAACGAATTCAGCAGCTTGTTCTGGATCAGTAAAACGAGCGTCAGCATCGCTAACGTTAACGTCGTCTTCAACGCCTGCCAAACGGCCAAGTTCAGCCTCTACTACAACGCCATGAGCGTGGGCATATTCAACTACTTGTTTAGTGATTTTTACGTTTTCGTCGAAATCGTGATGGGATGCATCGATCATAACGGATGTGAAACCGCCGTCAACGCAGTCTTTACAGATTTCGAAGGAATCACCATGGTCAAGGTGAAGGGCGATTGGTAAATTGCTGTCTTCTAATGCAGCTTCTACCAATTTTACGAGGTAAATGTGTTTTGCATATTTACGCGCACCTGCAGATACTTGCAAAATGAGAGGAGATTCTTCCTCTTTTGCAGCGTCTACGATACCTTGTACGATTTCCATATTATTTACGTTGAAAGCACCGATAGCGTAGCCACCGTCATACGCTTGTTTGAACATTTCTTTAGTAGTTACTAATGGCATGTTGTCCTCCTTGAGCCTTGTGGGCCTAATTATTCCGTTAAATGATTTAACATTTACAATCAAGACTAGTATAGCAAGAATCAAGGTTAATAGCTATATTTTTTTATGTTTTTGATGAAAGTTTTTATCGAATTCTGTATAATTGATATATAATAATTTTACTGTCATAGAGAAGGAGTTTAGTAGAATGGTATTACAAAATAAATTGAATATTACGAGTTCTACTGAACTCGCTAATTCAGAGGAAAAATTAACAAAAATTAGAGCCCTAGAATTGTTCTCTAAAGGTTTATTGAATACCATTGAAGTGGGGACTTTCAAAGGGCTCTGTGAAATACATCAGTATCTATTCCAAGATATTTATGATTTTGCTGGTCAAATGCGTACTGTGAACATTGCGAAAGGTCAATTTCGCTTTGCACCGGTTCTCTATTTAGAACAAGCATTGCAAGAAATTGATAATCTACCATACACTACATTTGAAGAGATTTTGGCAAAATATGTAGAGATGAATGTGGCCCATCCATTTCGTGAGGGGAATGGCCGTGCCATGCGTATTTGGCTGGACTGCATGTTGAAAGCATCCCTAGGGCAAGTCATCGATTGGCAACGTGTACATAAGCAGGATTATTTGTCTGCTATGGAAAGAAGTCCAATCAATGATTTAGAAATTCGTGTAGCATTGCAGGCTGCATTAACGGATAAAATTGATGATCGCCTTATTTATATGAAGGGCATTGATGTTAGTTATGCTTATGAGGGATATGATTTGTATCAAGCGGAGCAGTTAGAGTCATAAGGCCAATACAGGCGAAAAAAGTTATTTGCATAATTGAATAGGAATATTCTCGGGTAGAGAATATATAAAACCGGTATAGAAGCTAAGTGAATTAGCTGTATACCGGTTCTTCTATACGTACGATTTGAAATTATATTTATAGTACAAGTATGTTTTTTAGATCATTAGGTAGCTCAGCATGTAGATGGAGTTCCTCTCCAGTTACAGGATGAGCAAACCATAACTCAGAGGCATGCAATGCTTGGCGTTGTATTACATTTAGATGTCCACCATATATATCATCGCCTAGTAATGGATATCCTAAATGGGAGAGGTGTACACGAATTTGGTGGGTACGGCCCGTATGGAGGATGCAACGGATATGCGTATAAGGTTGAGCACCAGATGATATAGTATCATTACAAAGTGGTTTCGCCATAGCTCCTGTTTTTATTACCGTTACATCTGTATGGGCTGCTTTGCCATTTTTGTGGACACAACGCTCAATAATACTTCTTTCCTTGCGGGCAATAGGCCAATGAATGGCGAGTTGTGCAAGGGGCATATGACCTTCCACAATGGCATCATAGACTTTATGGAATGTAATGTGTTGTTTCGTAAATAAATGCTGCACTCTGGCAGTTTTTGCGAGGACTACTATACCGGATGTATCTTTGTCTAGTCTATGGACTGGGTGAAAGTCATAAGATTGTTTTGTGCTTTCATAATAATGCATAACAGCATTGGCTAAGGTTTTGTCTCGAACTGTTGAGGTAGGATGCATTAATAGGCCGGATGGTTTGTTAATGATTAATAGATGTTCATCCTCGTAGATGATATCAAGTGTGTGTGCCCAGGATGTAATAGATGATTCGGTAGGGAGGAATACCTGGAGTGTGTCACCACAGTGAACTAGAGTATCCCAGGTACAAGCCTTACCATTTAATAGAAATACACCATCATTGCGCAATTTGCGTCGTGAGCGTTGCGATATATTTGCCTTCTTGATGGTATGATTGATGGATTGTGTAGGGGTATGTGGGGGAATCTTGATAGAGATAATAGATTGTAAATGATTTATCATAGGAAATAGAAATCTTTCTTAATTTAGTTTGCTTACATCAAAAGTATATATATTGTAACACTATTCATAGTATTTCTGTTAAAATTGTTTTCTCTATGTGAAATTTATATAACAGTAGTTGCAAGATAATACTTAGTTGCAAGATAATACTTGTTACACAATTAATTGTGGTACAATACATATATAATGTAAATGATTATAATATAGTAAGTTTTTAAGACTCTGTGGAGTTAGGAGTATGTAAAAGGAGTATATGGTTTGTGTGAACCATACAACACTATATGAAAACAAATACACGGATAAATAAAAAATTCATTTTAGCTGCAGTATTAGGCGCATTTGCTTTATCATTAGGTGCGACTACGGAGGTTAACGCGGCTTGGCCTAGGCATGGGCAGCGTCAAGCCCCCGCTCATGTAGAACAACGAGTACATCGTGAACAAGTACATACATCGCGTTCTGAATCTAACAGTTCCTATGAACGACGAGAACATGTAAGACGTAGTGGAACTAGTATTTCTGGTTCACGGCATCGTGTCAATAGTTCTAATCGCCCTATGGTTCGTCGCGATGGACAATTAGGTCCAAGACCTCGTGTACCATCGGATATTCGACGTGGTGATCGTCGTATTGTTAAACATCGCTCTGTACGTCATCATATTAGATCTGTATTTATTGGTAACCCATTCTATTATGGTCAAGACTATTATGATTATTTTGGTACTCCAGTAGTTACCGTCTATAATGTTGAGGTACCTCAACAGGCTATGTTAGAACCTGGTATGATTCGAATTGATAATACCATGTTTGATCGAGGCTCTCTTGCTAAGGTGAAATCGAATGGTAAATGGGGTATTCTAGGTACAGATGGTCAAGTATCCATTGCACCGGTGTATAAGAATATTCAAGCCGCTGTGGATGGTACTTTTTATGGTGAAATGTCGAGAAAGGATATTAGACATATTACTAAAAAAGGTGAGATTATTACGCCATCTATAGATGAACAAATTAAGGCTGAAAATACATCTAAACCAGAACCAAAGGTAACCTATGAAGAAAGTAATCGGGTCATTCGTGTGAATGGTAATATGCGCAATATTATCGATACCAAGAGTGACAAGGTTGTGTTCTCCACTGTAAAAGCGGACACAATTCAACCATTTGCACGAGATAACTATACGTGGGTTCATCAAGGAAAGAAAAATTACCGAATCATCGATAAGGATGGTAATTTGAAATATCAAAATACAGAAAATAACATTGAAAAAACAACATATTTTAACCATGGCTATAGCCCTGTAAAATCTAATGGGAAATGGGGTATTATGGATAAAGATGGTAAATGGTATGTAGAGCCAACATACGAAGACATTGTTATTTTATAATTCTTTTTTGTGTGTGAAAGAAAGGTGACGGACTGTGTGATGCCGTTGAAGGTACTATTATAATGAATTTAATTTTTAAGAGAAGTTGTAAACAACGAGTATTATTAGCGGCAGTATTAGGGGCTTTTACTATGGTAGTTATGCCTACTGTAGATGCAGCTGGTAATGCACAGAATGATAAACGATTAGAGGTTGTGCAAGAACGTATCCAGCGGTCACAAAGCACAGTATCTACATCTGTAGGTGGATATACTTATAGTGAGCGCAGTCACTATCATCATTCTGGCTCATATATTGGTTTAGAAATTGGCTCTATTATTAATCCTTATAGAAATGCGCCAGAATTAAAATTAGCGGATCAAGTGGTAACCATTACTAATAGTACTTATGCAAAGGAAGGAGTACTAGGGATTTTTCGAGATAATGGGAAATACGGAGTCTTAGGCATTAATGGAGAAGTTTTAATACCTGCACAGTATAAAGATTTGGAAACAGGCCTGTATGGAAATTTCAAATATAAAGATGGTAAAGCCACTAAGTATATGGATAAAAATGGTAAAGAAATTTCAATGGCAGAGGATATTGAGCGTATCAAAATGGAAAACGCTGAATTGGCTAAGGTGAAGGCTGAATTGGCACAGTATCAAACTACATATCCTAGTGATGAGTATGAATATTTTCAAGATACGAATAAGAAATACGGCTTCAAGAATAAAGCTGGAGAAGTAGTTATTGAACCTCAATTTAAGGATATAATTACCTATTTTAGCAGTGACCGAGCTTTCGTTAAAAATAAAGAAGGCAAGATAGTGGCTATTGATGGTAATGGTCAAGAGGTGTTTACACCACCATCCAAAGATGTGAGTTCTTTTGATGATAATGGGTTAGCTGAATATCGTCGTAAGGTAAGTGGTTTTAATTTTGGTAGCCTATTAGGATTTATAGGTGGCGGTACATTTAGTGGGCATGGATGGGGTTATAATGGTTATGGTGTAGGTGGATTTACCTATGATGGTGTAAAACGTGGTTATATGAATACCAGTGGTGATATTGTTATCGACAGTAAGAATGATGCGGTATGGCCTATGACACGTTTTGGTACTATCGTCAAAAATCAGGGTAAAACTGGTTTTATGAATCGCGATGGTCAATACATTATTCAACCTAACAATTATGAAACAGGTGAAATTGATCAATATAATGGTTTACTTGTGGTAAAAAATAAAGATCTTGATAAAACAGGTATCTTTAGTATTGATAATGGTCAACAAGTGGTGCCATTCGTATATGATGATATTACATTTGCCGGAACAAAACGTATGGTGGCAACATTAGAGAATACGAAATACCTTGTAGATATGGAAACTGGTGAGGCTGTATTCACTACCGTTAAAGATGATATGATTGATGGCTTTGGTACTGATGTGTATACATGGGTACATAAAGGCCATAGTAAATACCGTATTATTGATATGGACGGTAATATCCTCTTTACTGATGACGCAAATGTATTTAGTGACGTGAAAACATTCACGAATGGACATAGTGCGGTTAAGGTTAATGGTAAATGGGGCGTTGTAGACATGAATGGTAACTGGGTGGTACAACCTATGTATGATAATATCGAAACATTGTAATTAGCATAAACGTACTAGTCATTATAATCATATTCTCATAAACTAAATCATTTTATCAATTTGAGGGTCCTCTAAGGTTAGAAATGATAAAAATCTAATCTTGGAGGGCTTTTTTACGTCCAATTCATTGCAGTACTCATGCATAGTACAGTATAATTATAGATAGTGTATTCTGCTATTAGTATGTCTAGCTATAGTGAAAGTAAATGATAACTTTCACTAGGGAGTAATATTGCGTATATATGCCAATACGTAGTAAAACTGTAATGGTTTTCCCCTGCATAGTATCAAATAGTGCGAATACGTGGATGATGATTACGTTCACTAGCTCTAATGCCCAACAGAGACTAGTAGTAGGAGGTATAAAATGGCTAAAGATTGTTCTTTTGACGTTGTATCAGAAGTTAATATGCAAGAAGTAGACAACGCGGTAAACCAAGCAAAAAAAGAAATCGGCACACGTTACGATTTCCGTGGTAGTAAAGCAGAAATCTCTTTAGAAGGAGATACCATTAAAATCCTTGCTGATGATGACTATAAATTGAATGCTATCATCGATGTATTAAAAGGTAAAATGGTAAAACGCGACGTAGCGATTAAAAACCTTGAGTACGGTAAAGTAGAGCCTGCTGCAGGTGCTACAGTTCGTCAAATCATTACTATCAAAAAAGGCATTACCAAAGAAAATGCTAAAGACGTAGTAAAAGCAATTAAAAATATGAAGTTGAAAGTACAAGCAAGTATCCAAGAAGATCAAGTTCGTGTATCTGGTAAAGATAAAGACGATTTGCAACAAGTGATTCAAATGTTAAAACAATTGGATGTACCAGTAGAATTGCAATTCGTTAATTTCCGTTCCTAATTTCTAACAGTAGTAGTTCGTAGCCGCAAGATATGCCCACATATGTAGATACCCTAAGGGATACTTTAATACGGTCATATATGATGCGGATATAACTAATACATAGGAGGACGCATGAGAGTAGAAGACATGAAAGGTGGTTATACCACAGGTTCATGTGCTACGGCAGGTATGAAGGCAGGCCTATTGGCTTTGCTAGATCATACTACAGTAGACTCCGTATATATCGAAAACCCACAAGGCCAACATATCGAGGTACCTATTAAGTCTGTAGAGGTCATATCTGATACAGAGGCAAAGGTAACGGTGATGAAAGATGGTGGTGATGATCCTGACGTGACCCATGGTAATGATGTAGAGACGACAGTATCACTTGATACGACTGGTGAACTGATGTTCAAAGCCGGATTTGGTGTGGGCACTGTCACTAAACCAGGTCTTGCTATGCCTCCAGGGGAACCAGCCATTAATCCGGGCCCACGGGCAATGATGAAAATCGTCTTTAATGAGTTCTGTACTCGTGGTCAAGGCGTGACCGTAACAGTGAGTGTACCGAATGGTCTCGTGCTGGCGAAGAAAACATTAAATCATACCCTTGGTATTGAAGGTGGTATTTCTATCATCGGTACGACGGGGATTGTGAAACCTATGAGTGAGGAAGGCTTTAAGAATTCCTTGATTCCCCAATTAAAGGTGATGAAGGCGAATGGCTGTGAAACAGCTATCCTTGTACCAGGACGTATCGGCCAAGATTTGGCAGAACGTGTATTGGGCATCAGCAAGAATCAAATGGCAGAGACCAGTAATTTTATTGGTTTCATGCTAGAGCAAGCGGCTCATATCGGTTTTAAACGGATTTTGATCATTGGTCATATCGGCAAATTGATTAAACTCGCTAATGGCAGCTTTCACACGCATAATCGCATGAGTGATGGTCGTATGGAAACCATTGTAGCCTATGCAGCCCTTGAAGGGGCGAGTCAGGCAGTATGCGAGGAGTTATTTAATTGCCAAACCACGGAATCCACATTCCCTATTTTAGAACGAGAAGGTCTAAATGGTGTATACCAACGTATTGTAGATCGCGCATCATTACGGAGCGAGCGCTACATTGGGGGGGAAGCACAAGTAGGCATTATTATAACTACATTAGACGGCCGTATTTTAGGAGTCGATCAACGGGCCCAAGAGATAGGAGCTATTGAACATTGGAACATACCTTGTATGTCGTAGGCATAGGTCCAGGAAATCCTGACTATGTCGTGCCTAAGGGCATTGAGACAATAAAGAAAGCCACTGTTCTTGTGGGCAGTGAACGAGCATTGGAGGACTTCCGTGCTCCAGGTCAAACTACCTATGCTATTACGGGTAAACTTAGTATACTAGCTGAACAAATTCAGCAGGAACTGGTAAGCCATGACGTAGTGGTGATGGTAAGCGGAGATACAGGTTATTATAGTCTGTTGCCGTATTTGAAAAAGAAATTTCCTAATCAACCTATAGAGGTCATTGCTGGCATCAGTTCCATGACATTTGCGTTTGCGCGATTAGGCGAAGTGTGGCATGATGCGGATTTAATGAGCTTTCACGGACGCCAACCAAGTCCAGAACAATTGGCGTATCGGGAGGGCAAGAAAATGGGATTCCTCACGGATCCAGAGTACAATCCGGCACATATTGCTCGTATATTATGTGAAAGCGGATGGCCAGCCTCAACGACGGCTGCAGCCTTGGAGCGACTCAGTTACGACGATGAACACATCGTTCGTGGCACCCTCGAATCCCTGCAAGACCTAGAAGGGTTTGGACATTCCGTATTGGTGGTATTAGGATGAGACATTTTTTCGGAATTCGTGACGAGGAATTTATTCGTGGCGACGTACCTATGACGAAGCAAGAAATTCGCATGGCTGTTATGAATGAAGCACGCGTTGACGAAGATAGCGTGATCCTTGATGTGGGTGCTGGTACTGGTTCTATTTCCATAGAGGCAGCCCTGGGTGCACCAAAAGGCCATGTATACGCTATCGAACGATTTGACAAAGGCATTGAATTGATTCAGCAAAATATGGAAAAGTTCAATGTATCCAATATGACGGTTATCAAAGCCAAGGCACCAGAAGGGATGGAGGATTTGCCAGAACTTGATGCGGTGATTATTGGCGGTAGTGCCGGTCAACTAGGGAATATCATTGATGAGGCACAGCGCCTCCTTAAAATCGGTGGTCGCCTCGTGGTGACAGCCGTAACGATGGAGACGGGCAGTGCGATTTTGAAAGAACTCAAAGGACGTCCTTTCGAGTATCATGGCTATCAAATGGCCATCAATCGCTATCGCAAGGCCGGACCTTATCATTTATTAGATCCATTGAGTCCTATTTTTATTGTGAGCGCCACAAAGGTGCAAGGGGAGGAAACAATTGGTTGATGTATATATTATCGGGGCAGGTCCTGGGGATCCAGAACTCATCACCCGTAAAGGATATCGTTTAGTACAAGAGGCCGACGTTGTCATCTATGCCGGTTCCTTGGTAAATCCAGCAATTTTAGAGGCTTGTAAACCTGGTTGTGAAATCCACAACAGTGCGACTATGAACCTTGATGAGGTTCTTGCGGTGATGAAAGCCTCCAAAGAGGCAGGTAAACAAGTGGTACGTTTACATACTGGTGACCCAGCTATCTACGGGGCTATCCAAGAACAAATGGATAATCTTGATAAAATGGGCATTACTTATGAAGTAGTACCAGGCGTGAGCTCCTTCTTGGCAACGGCAGCGGCATTGAAACAAGAGTACACATTACCAAATGTGTCCCAAACTGTTATCATCACACGTTTGGAAGGACGTACACCAATGCCGTCAAAGGAAAAATTAAGAATGCTAGCGGCTCATGAAGCCACAATGTGTATTTTCCTTAGCGTACAAATGATTGATAAAGTAGTAGAAGAACTCATCGAAGGTGGTTATGATAAAACAACACCTGTGGCGATTGTAGTAAAGGCTTCTTGGCCAGACCAACGCATTATTCGTGGCACTTTGGAAACTATTGCAGGCATCATCTCTGAGGAAGGCGTATTGCGCCAAGCTATGATCGTGGTAAGCCATGTATTAAATAGTGAATACGAATTATCCAAATTGTACGATAAAGGTTTTGCCCACATGTACAGAAGTGCTAAAGACTAATAAAGGAGCACACATGAAGACAGCAATTATTTCTGTCACTATGAAAGGTGCTCGTTTAGGTCAACGTGTAAAACACTCTATCGCGCCCGATGCGATTTGCTTTGAAAAAGAAGGCAAAACATCTGGACACGAGGACATTACATTTTCCTCTATGAAAGATATCATAGGCGATGTATTTAAAACCTATGATCGTGTACTCTGTATTATGGCCGTAGGCATTGTGGTGCGTATGATTGCGCCCTATATTGTCCATAAATCGGAGGATCCGGCCATCGTTGTAATGGATGAGGCGGGTCATAATGTAATTAGTTTACTATCAGGTCATTTGGGTGGTGCCAATGAATGGACCTCTATGATAGGTCTTGCCGTTGATGCGCATCCTGTGATCACGACGGCTACCGACGTAAATGGTCTACCAGCCCCTGATGTATTGGCGCGTCAATGTCAATTCCAGGTGGATGATTTCAAGGCATTAATTAACGTCAATGCAGCCATCGTAGCAGGCCAAACCGTGCCATACTATATTGATAGTACCCTCGTTCGTGTAGCTGAGTTCGAACAAGCAGCACTAGCACATGTTCACGGTACGGTGCCTGTAGAGGTCATTGATCCAGTGACTATTCATATTCATGCTACAGACATTGATACGAACCGTGTGTCATTCTTATTGGATGATGCACCCTGTGTTCTTATTACCGACAAGGTAGTGCCCGTAGGGGCCAATACATTGGTATTACGTCCCCAAACGTATACGGTAGGCATTGGTTGTCGCCGTGATGCACCAGAGGAACTTATTTTACATGCAGTGACCCAATCATTGGCGGACCAGCAGCTTTCACCAAAGAGCTGTCATAGCGCCGCATCTGTTATCGTCAAGGCGGACGAACAAGGTTTGCTCACAGCGATGCAGACATTAGCGTGGCCTATTACATTTTACACACAAGAGGAAATGGCCCCTTACATAGAACAAGAAGAATTACAAGAATCTAATTTTGTTAAACAAACTATAGGAGTAGGAAACGTATGCGAGACAACAGCGTTACTAGCGGCCAAGAGCCAAACATTATTGCAGAAGAAAACAATTTATCCCAAAACAACGGTAGCCATTGCACTGGTAACATCAAAGTAATCGGCATTGGCCCTGGTGATGAAGAATTTATGACACCACGAGCTCGTGAAGCCATTCTCGGTGCAGATCGTGTGGTTGGGTATTTGACATATCTTGATTTAATTAAAGACCTTATTGAAGGCAAAGAAACTGTAGGCACTGCGATGATGCAAGAAGTAGATCGTTGCCAACAAGCCGTTGATTTGGCCGTAGCTGGTCACCAAGTTGTGGTAGTATCCTCTGGTGATTCCGGTATCTACGGTATGGCGGGTCTAGTATTGGAATTGGCTAATAAAGTCCCAGCTGACAATCGCCCATCCGTTGATATCGTACCTGGATTGAGTGCGGTAAACGTGGCTGCATCTGTACTAGGTGCTCCATTGATGCATGATTTTGCAGTGATCAGCTTGAGTGACTTGATGACACCTTGGGATTTGATTAAAAAACGTGCTGACCTTTGCGCAGAAGGGGATATGGTTATTTCCTTGTACAATCCACGCAGTAAAAAACGTGTGACTCATCTTGATGAAGTTCGAGAAATCGTATTGAAACACCGCGATCCTAAAACACCTGTAGGTATCGTACAAAAAGCAGGTCGTCCTGGACAGCATATGGTGATTTCTGATCTTGAAAACTTCACAAAAGAAGAAGTAGATATGCAAACATTGGTTATCATCGGTAATAGCCAAACATACGTGGAAAATGGTCGTATGATTACACCACGTGGCTATAAATTATGATTTGGGTCATTGCAGGAACGCTAGATGGTCGTAATTTAGCGGCCCGCGTGCAGGAACACTCCGGTGAGGAGGTCCTCGTATCTGTCGTGAGCCAATACGGCGCACAATTGGCCGAGCATCCTGGCATTACCGTTCATACAGGGCGCCTTGATGAAAGTGCCATGTGTGACCTCATTCAAGATAACAACATCCGTTTACTCATCGATGCGAGCCATCCCTATGCAGCTATCGTAACGGCTACGGCACAAGAGGCGGCTAAGAAAATGGACATTCCTTTCGTTCGTTTTGAACGTAAGGAGGTACCATTACCAAAGTATGACAAATTACATGTCGTACAAGATGAGGTAACGGCGGCTGCATTAGCCGGTAAGTTAGCTCATGATGAAAATAGTCGTGTATACCTTACAACGGGGAGCAAGACGATGCATATTTTTGCCAAGGCTGAGGTACTCCAAGATTGTCAGGTTTGGACTCGCGTGTTACCAACTGCAGAAGTATTACAAATGATGGAGGATCTTGCTGTGAGTCCTAAATACATCATCGGTATGCAAGGTCCATTTTCCTATGATATGAATAAAATCATGTTCAAGGATACGGCAGCATCTGTAGTGGTAATGAAAAACTCTGGCCTCGTAGGCGGTGCAGATACTAAATTACAGGCGGCTATGGATTTAGGTATCCATATTGTGGTCATTGACCGTCCACGTGTTACCATTAACGGTCCACAGATTTCATCGGTGGAAGAATTTTATACCTTATGGGAGGAAGAACTACATGGAGTTCGTTAAAAATCCAAAAGCAATTGAAGATAAAAGTATGGAAATCATTTACGACTACGTAAAAGATTTAGGTTTAACAGAAGACGAAATTCGTGTGGTATCCCGCACGATTCATGCCTCTGGTGACGTGGAATACGCTAAACTTGTTCGCATGAGTCCTAACGCTGTACAACATGGTATTGATGCATTGAACAATGGTGCCCATATCTACACTGACGTAGAAATGGTGCGCACTGGTATCAGTAAACCAGCATTGGCTTTGCACAATAGCGAAGTACATTGCTTGATCAAAGACGAAGGCGTAGCAAAACTCGCGAAAAAATTGGGTGTTACTCGTTCTATCGCAGCTATGCGCACATTCGGTAAACAACTAGAAGGTCAAATCGTAGCCATCGGTAATGCACCAACTGCGTTATACGAAGTATTGCGTTTGGCTCTTGAAGAAGGTGTAAAACCTGCGTTAATTATCGGTATTCCAGTAGGCTTTGTAGGCGCTGCGGAATCCAAAGAATATTTAACTGAAGTATCCCCAGTGCCATACATCACAGTAGAAGGTAATAAAGGTGGTAGCCCCATCGCTGCTTCCGTATGTAATGCCTTGTTATACACTGGTGTAAAACGCAACGATATGCTTCAAGTTGAAGGTAAAGAAAGTAAATAAAAGAGTGATAGACATGAAAGAAGCTACTGGAAGAAAAGCTTTTCGTATGTCCTTTATGATGCTCCTGCTGGTGTTACTAGCAGGAGCTATGATTATATCTCTCGTATTTGGCTCAGCCGATATTACATTGTCAAAAATCTGGCATACATTATGGGCTAGCCAATTGCAGGATACACAGGACATGGTCATTTGGAATATTCGATTGCCTCGTAATATCGTGGCCTCCTTGGTAGGGGCAAGCCTAGCTGTATCAGGTGCTATATTACAGGCCGTTATGAAAAATCCATTGGCGGATCCACAAATTGTAGGTGTTTCCTCTGGGGCGGGCCTCGCTGGGGTTATTATTTTGATTTTGTTCCCTGGCTATGATTATCTCGTGCCGGGCTTTGCCTTTTTCGGAGCCATGGCAGCGGCATTAATGGTCTATGCACTGGCTTGGAAAAATGGGGTGAGACCGAGCCGTATCATTTTGGCCGGTGTTGCTGTAGCCGCTTTTTTAGGCTCCGGTATTTCTGCACTCCTCGTATTCTATGGGGATCGAGTGCAAGGTGCCTTGCTTTGGATGGTAGGGGGACTGGCGGCGCGTAGTTGGCCGCAGGTATACGTGCTGTTCCCATACACGGCAGTGGGACTATTCCTCGCCTTTTTAGGGGCTCGTCGATTGACGATTTTGAGCCTTGGTGACGAAACAGCGAAGGGCCTTGGTCTGCCTGTAGAACAAACACGGTTCATGATGACCGCTGTAGCGGCCTTGTTAGCGGCGGGCGCTGTTAGTATTGCGGGGCTCATCGGCTTTGTAGGGCTCGTGGTGCCACATATTGTGCGCCTATTAATCGGTAACGATTACGCCTATTTATTGCCTAGTTCCGCTCTATTGGGCGCTATCGTCCTCGTCGTGAGCGATACAGTGGGGCGCGTCATGCTCAGCCCTATTGAAATTCCTGTGGGCATCATCATGGCCTTCTTTGGGGCGCCGTTCTTCTTGTACTTGTTGAGGAGGGATTGATATGGATACTGTGAAAGCACCAACTATTCCTCAAACAAAACAGGATAAAGGTGAGTATACAAATAATACTGCTGCTATTTTAGTGGATCATGTGTTCCTTTCTTTTGGTCCGAAACAAGTGTTGAAGGATATCACCTGGTCCGTGCCGAGCGGGCAGATCACTACACTCATCGGCCCCAATGGTTGTGGCAAGAGTACTTTGTTAAAGGCTATGATTGGTCATAATACAATCTCAGAAGGTTCCATTTACATTCAAAATGAACCATTATCGTCCTATACGAACAAGTCCCTGGCACAATATATGGCATTTCTACCGCAGGTGCCAGATATGCCACGGGACATGACCGTAGAGGAGCTCGTATATTGTGGTCGTTTCCCTTACCAAGCGTGGTGGAAGAATACAGCCCAGGAAGATCGTCTCGCTGTTGATGAAGCATTAGAGATTACAAAGACAAGTCATCTTCGTGAACAACTCATACCATCTCTATCTGGTGGTGAACGGCAACGCGTGTGGATTGCTATGGCATTAGCACAACAACCGCAATTACTTGTATTAGATGAGCCAACGACATATCTAGATATTAACCATCAATTTGAAATCATGGAATTACTGAAACGATTGAATGAGACGAAAGGTCTTACGGTGCTGATGGTACTACATGAACTCAATTTGGCGGCCCAATATTCCCATCACATCGGTGTGATGCAAGAGGGGCGATTAGTGACCACAGGTAGTGCTCAAGAGGTAATTACAGAATCACTGTTGCATGATATTTTTTATGTGAGGTCTACAATTGAGACAGTGGATGAACATGTATATGTGAAGATTAAAGGCTTATGTGATTAATTTCACATTGAGATTTATCAATAAAGTCATTGACACCATATTTTTTCATTGCTACAATAAATACAAATAGAAACGCAATATGTGAGGCTGACGGATTTGTAGAATTGACTACAGGCTGCACATATGAAGATACGCCGACCGTCTGGGCAAACGCCTAGATTGTTGGCGTTTTTTATTTCAGGAGGCTTGAATGAAACGAAATCGTTGGGGCATTGCTGCAAGTGCAGTAGGGATCCATATTTCTGTAGGTAGTGTATATGCATGGAGCGTGTTTGTTAAACCAATTATTGCGGCCACAGGTGCTACGTTGGCATCAGTGCAATTTACATTTTCTTTGGCTATTTTTTTCCTTGGAATGTCTGCGGCATTCTTTGGTAGCTTTGTAGAACAATCTGGTCCTACAAAATCAGGTATACTATCTGCGGCATGTTTCTCTCTTGGATTATTAGGAACAGGACTCTCCATTTATATTAATAATATATGGCTTATGTATTTATCATATGGTGTAATTGGCGGCGTAGGACTGGGTGTAGGGTATATTACACCAGTGTCAACGCTCATTAAATGGTTCCCTCATAATCGTGGTTTTGCAACAGGTATGGCAATCATGGGTTTCGGTTTTGCCGCATTGGTGGCGGGACCAGCCATACAATTTTTAAATACTAATGTGGGATTAGTAAATACTTTTATTATTATGGGCCTTAGCTATCTTATCGTTATGATTGGTTCTGCTTTTTATTTAAAAGCTCCGACAGATGGTGATGTTGCGGTACAAGAAGCTTTGAAAGCTAATAAAAGTGAATCTGAAAAGGATAGTAAAAAACTAGAAAAAATCAAATCTCTGGCAGCACAACGTCAATTTTCAGCGCCTGAAGCTATGAAAACAAAGCCTTTCTATAGTTTATGGTGGATGTTATTTATCAATATTACTTGTGGTATAGGCCTTCTCAGTGTAGCCTCTCCAATGGCACAAGAAGTTGTAGGGTTATCTCCAGAACGAGCTGCTACAATGGTAGGTATTATCGGCCTAGTAAATGGTGCAGGCCGACTCGTATGGGCCTCAATTTCTGATTATATTGGTCGAGGTTTTACATATATCGCTTTCTTTATTTTGGAAATTGTAGCATGTATTATGCTTGCCGATACGACTACTGAATTTTTATTCCAAGCTTTGTTCTTAGTGATTATTTCTTGTTATGGTGGTGGATTCTCTTGTTTACCAGCATATCTGGCAGATTTATTTGGTACAAAATCCTTGAGTAATATTCATGGTAAAGTCTTAACCGCTTGGGCTATGGCTGGTTTAGCGGGGCCTTACTTAATCTCTGTATTAAAAGAGCAGTCCAATGGATATGCATCTACTTTATATGTGTATGCTGCATTATTAGGAACAGCACTTGTGGTGAGCTTGATTATGCAATTTAGAAAAAGTCGTGCAGTACAATAGTTGAATATAATAAACGGCGATAGTCCTAGTGTGAAAACTAGGACTATCGCCGTTTTACTTTATTATATGGTGAGTTTTACTTTAAATCTACTGTTATGCCATACGCATCTTGTACTAAACGTGCCATGGCCTCAGGTGTTTGCAATCCTGGGTTAAGCAAGAATAATTTAGAAGGTAGATAAATGACCTTGTTGTTCTGCACTGCTTTGAGATGGTTCCATGCTGGATTTGAGGTCATATCTTTTTCCATAGCTTTTGTAATGTCTTCTTCCTTGCCCATAGTTACGATAAAAATAATATCTGGATTATCTTGTGTCAAGGTTTCGAGAGAGTAGGGAACTGTTTTATCTTTTGTGGTATCTGATAAATGGGTAAGTACTACATTGTTCATCCCTAGATCTTTTACCATGCCAGCAGTTATGGCTAAGTTTGTTTCTGCTGTGACACCTTTACCAGTGGCGCGCAATACAGCAACTTTTGCAGGATTTATAGTTTTGATGGCAGCTTTTACAGTATCAACCTTTTTTGTGTAGGTTTCTATTTGTTGTTTTGCTTGATCTGAGTGATTCGTGATATCCCCAAGTAATGTCATTAAAGGTATATTGTCATTTACACCATCATAATTAATTAAAATATAGGGAATATGATTGCTATTGAGCTGATCTTTATATTTGCTGTGTTGTGAATCTAGACCTAATACTAAATCTGGTTTTAAACCAAGTAAAGACTCCATATTAATATTGGCAGTTTGACCAAGTGCAGGAAGAGCCTCTAATTTTTCTGGTAATTTATCGTTTGTGTTAACACGGGCGATAGCCGTGCCACCAGTAGCATCCAAGAGATAGAGCACTGAGTTAGATAGGACGGCAATTCGTTGTGGATTTGCGGGGACAGTATAATTTTGCCCTTCGTAGGTCACTGTTTTAGTGGTACCGTTTTTTGTTGCATCTTCTTTACCACATCCAGCAAGGAAGAGGGTCATAAATAGCGTTGCACATAATAAAACAATGAGACTGAGTCGATTTGATTTCATAATTACTTGCCTTTCTAATATAAATATAGATAAAACAACAGCCCTGTTATGTATACGAGAGAAGTGCGTATTCTAGGAACACGCACTTCAGAGTTTCTATCTATTATTGTAAAAGCTTTGATAGGGGATGACAAGAATTATTTCTAAGTCCCCAGGTGTAGAAATAAATAATACTATTTCAATAGAAAGTTCTTATTACTTTTGCAAAGCATCAAATGCTTCGTTGGCGCGTTCTACAAAGATGTTTTGAATCGCTGCATTTTCACCAATACCATGGATATAGGTATCTACTTTGAAACCTTCTTTTGTCAAAATTGATTTATGAGAATCTTCTTCGTCGCCGGCCATATCATTATTAGCATGGTCACCAGCAACCATCATAAGAGGCATTAATGTTACATGGTTGATGCCCTTTGCTTTTAATTGAGGGATGACTTGCTCAAGGTTTGGTGTGCCTTCAACAGTATAGATATATGTATTATTTAAGCCTAAACTATCGATACGATCTTGCATTACTGCATAATACGCATTGGATGGATCCGGCGTACCATGGGCCATAATCAATATAGCATCTTGTGCACCAACCTTAGGCATTTGTGTTGTCAATGCTTGCATGGTTTCAGTGACTTGGTCAACTTGACCTTCTTGGCCCATCCAATATATGAGAGGTGTAGCCAAAGTCATTTTTTTGAAATTATTTTTGTATTCGTTATATACAGCTGTACTATATTTGTATTCCATTCCTGGAATCACATTGAGGGATGTCATAGCTACACGTGTATAACCATCAGCTTTTAACTGTGTTAATGCTTCTTCAGGCGTAGGGTAGGAAATGCCTTCATTAGCTTTGATGCGATCAATGATGATGTGGGATGTGAAAGCAGTAACAATTTTAGTGTTTGGATGTGCTTTTTGAATTGCTGCTATGGTAGCATCAATTGTTTTAGCTCGCGTATCCTTGAAGGTGGTACCAAAACTAGTTACTACGATAGCATCTTTATTTTCCAATTGTTGAAGCGCTGCAGTTTCATGTGTACGAACACCAATTTCAGATGCTTCTTTTAGAGCTGGTGTTGCTGTTGTTACTTCAGAGTTTAATTGGTAGGCTGCCTGTACAGGAATAGTTGTGCCCACAGCAATCAGCGCAGTAGCCCCTAGCATTGTAGAAAATAATTTTTTAGACAAGTTGTTCATAGAAAACACGCTCCCTTATTAATAAGTAGTTCTATAATTATGATTCAATCTAAGGTTCATGCTAGCAGAAGCAGGAAATAGTGTCAATAAATCCTATACTGGTTGGGGTATAGACTGTGCATGCCCATTAATGTGTAAATTTTAGATAGAACCTATGTAGTTAAGTTTAATGAATATTTTTAGGATACCTATGAATTTTAGCTATATATTATTTTCTAAATAATAGCAATAAAATATTTGATAGTTTTTCTCATTGACCATTATTAAAAAATAATGTAATATAATCCCATAGTAGTTGATAATAGTTTTCATTTAATAACAACGCGTACATAAATGAATTAGTCAAGAAAATCATATGTTGTAATTTTGAGGCATACTAATTGTTAAACGCAGTTGTTGTGACGTAAATGAAGTCATTTTGTATGGAGGTTATATATGTCTAAAAAAGGAATTATCATCGCATCTTTTGGGTCGGTGTATCAAGATGCTGTAGAAAAATCTATTGGCTCTATAGAGTCCGCTGTTCGTAACGTATATGGTGATGCCTTTGTGCGTAGAGTATTCTTGTCAGATGCATTAGTGGAAAAGTGGAATGAAAAATATGATGAAAAGATTTTATCCTTACCACAAGCATTGAAAGAATTAGAAGCATTACAGGTGGATGAGGTTTATATTCAACCAATTACATTGGTGGCAGATCAATGCTACCAACAATTGCGCAAGCAAGTCATGAAATATGTTCATAGTCGTGAGTTTCGATTTACTCAAATTAATGTAGGTAAACCTTTGCTAACGTCTTTAGGTGTTAAAAATTATGCTGATGATTATGAAGCGACTATTGAAAGCATATTACGTCATGTGAATACAAAAGCTTTAAATAAAACAGTATTATTAATGGCCAATGGTCAAAACCAGTTGGAATTTAGTACATTGCAATTGAAAGCTATGTATGGCATAGGTTCTAATGTAGCCGTATTTACAACAAATGGTTTTCCTACATTTAAACAAGCGTTGCAATTAGTGAATCAAATTGGTCATAAAGATATTTTGGTAGTACCATTGGCATTGATCGGTTCAGCCCATTTAATGGATTATCTAGGCGGGGATCGATCTGATTCTATTTATGCTTTGTTAGCTGAGGCAGGTTATTCTGTATCTATTTGGAATGAAGGTTTAGGTGAAAATCCATATATTCAAAACTTGTTTTTAAAACATCTAGGTCAAGCTATTCGATTATCTGATCGTAAACGTATATCCAACAAAGAATCTATGAGAACATCAAATAATAGAGTTATGGAGACTCGTGACGGTGGTATGGGTTTACAAGGTATGATTTCTTAAACATAAAATCCAATAGATACTTTCGAATCTATATAGTTATAAATAGGTAAATATCTCCAGTGTATGTTAACGTCTATATCATATATGGGTTATAAAAGCTCTTTATTCCTGTTAAAGGGGAGAAAGAGCTTTTGTTTTGTACATGATAATTTCAAGTAAATAGATGTTACCACTATCATTTGACTGTAGTTTTATGAAAATCTTTCATACTTTCATAAAAGTTATCATTAGTATACGCATAACGCTTATAATATGGTATGATTATTTACGTAGCGTTTTGTGAACTTATTGTTATTTTTAGGAGATATACATGAAGCAAGCTATATTGGTTGTAGCATTTGGCACCACAGTGGCAGAGGCAAGACAACATAATATCGACTCTGTTGTTGCATATATTCAACAACAATTCCCATCTTATGATGTATCATTGGCGTTTTCTTCGCGTATTATTGTAAAACGCTTACGTGAACAAGGTGTGACAATTCCTACAGAGGAAGGTGCCTTGGAACAACTCATTGAAGCTGGTTATGAACATATTTATGTACAACCATTGCATTTTACTGGTGGCGAAGAGTTCGATAAATTAAAAAATAATATTTTATCTCATGAAGGGGCTGGTCAACTTAAAACATTACGCGTTGGTCGACCTCTAGTATATTACATGGGGCAAGAAGAACATCCAAACGATTATGAAATCTTTATTAAGGAATGTATTGAACCACTAAATATTTCGAAAGATGATGGTTTGTTGCTCGTAGGGCATGGTGGATTGAGCTCTGGTAATTCCTCATATGGTAATTTACAGTTTCAATTGATCCGATTGGGGCATACGAATGTACGTGTAGGTGTTTTGGAGAATTATCCGTACGTAGAGGATGTTGCGATGCCTTGGGAATGGCTTGATGGGAAGCGACCTAATAAAATTTACATACATCCACTGTTACTCGTTATGGGGGATCATGCACAAAATGATCTCTTTGGAGATGAGGAGGATAGTGTTATTAATGAATTACGCGGGGCCGGCTATGAAGTAGAGGCTATGCGTCAAGGGCTGGGGGAATACAAATCTGTACAAGCTTTGTTTACTCAACATGTACAGGATTTGATTGATGATAAGTATGGGAAACGTTCTAAACATAGACCAGCTATTCCTACTATTAAATAACTTTGTGTTGTTATTACTAGATAAATTAATATAATATATTAATTACATTACTGTATCTATGGATAGGGTCATGTAAAATAGGTTTTATAGTGTACTGTGGTGCAGGGTGCATAGTACTTTCATTTATATAAAAGGTTATATTGAAAGGAGTAGTATGACAGGGGTGTCATACATACAGATACATGAAAGGTAAATTATACGGCATTGGAGTAGGTCCTGGGGATTCTGAATTAATGACGGTGAAAGCTGCACGTCTCGTGGGTGAAGCAGACATCATTATCACACCTAAAACTGAAAAGAAAGATGGTTCTGTAGCATTGAATATTGCGCAACCATACATTCAAGATCATACTGAAATCGTTCCTGTAGTATTCCCAATGGTATTCCATGCAGAAACCTTGAGTGATGCTTGGATTGAAGCTAAAAATATCATTGTTTCCTACCTTGAAGAAGGTAAAAACGTTGTGTTCCTAACATTAGGGGATCCAATGTTCTACAGTACTTACATGTATGTATATCGACTCATCGAAAATACGGGATACGATATCGAAACAATTCCTGGTGTGCCAGCATTCTGTGCTATTGGCTCTCACTTGGGGTACCCGATTGTAGAAAAAGAAGAAGTATTGGCTATCGTGCCTGCTACGGCACCAAAAGAAAAAATTGATGCAGTTCTTGCCGTTGCCGATGATGCTGTTATCATGAAAGTATATAAAAACTTTGATGAAGTGCAAGAAACATTGAAAAAACATGATATGGCAGATGACGCAGTGATGATTAGCCGTGTTGGTCTTCCTGATGAAGAGGTGTTCAGAGGCTTGGATAATATGCCATCTGATACAAAATTAAATTATTTATCTACTATTTTGGCAAAGCGTAAAGATCGCGAATGCATTTGGTAATTGCATGGAAATCTGACTACTATTTTCTTTGATGGCTAGTGCAGCATGAATGCAATAATATTAACAAGAGGTAGAATATATGAACACTGTACAGATTCCACGCGTTGTTATTGCGGGCACTAATTCTGGTGTCGGTAAGACAACAATAGTAGCTGGCCTATTGGCAGCTTATCGTGAGCGCGGTCTCGCAGTGCAATCCTTTAAAGTAGGCCCGGATTATATTGATCCGGGCTTTCATAAAATTGCATCGGGCCGTGACAGTTATAATTTAGATACGTGGTTGGTGCCACCGCATAAAATGAACCCTTTCTTCGCACGCATGTGTGAAAATGCAGATATGGCTATTGTAGAGGGAGTTATGGGGCTCTATGATGGTGGTCGTGAAGGGGTTAGTAGCACGGCTGAGATTGCGAAACAATTGAACGCGCCTGTTATTCTTGTTATCGATTGCAAGGCTATGGGTGAAAGCGCTGCTGCTATAGCACTAGGGTTCAGAGAATATGATCCACAAGTGAATTTTGGTGGGGTTATTTTAAATCGTTTAGGCTCTGCCAATCATGAACGTATGGTTCGTGAAGGCATGGCTAAAATCGGTGTTCCTGTTATTGGTGCCATCCATCGTGATGACCGTATGGGTTCTCCAGAACGTCATTTAGGATTAACACCAGTTACTGAATTTGATCCTACAACGGCTATTGATGCTATTCGTGAGGCCGTGCATAGCATGGTGAATTTGGATGAATTACATGATATTGCTAGCAGTGCATCAGCTATTGAATTAGACGGACATACAATAGTGGATGTAACAAATAATTCTACAGCTAGAGTAGATAGTCCAGTGGATAGTATGGCTAGGGATGAAGCTCTGGGGAAACCTAAAATCGGTGTAGCCTATGATGAGGCTTTTTCCTTCTATTACCCGGCTAGTTTAGCCGCCTTAGAAGAACAAGGGGCAGAATTAGTCTATTTTAGTCCATTAAAAGATAGTTCATTACCAGATGTAGATGGACTTGTATTTGGTGGTGGATTTCCGGAAATGTTCCTTCAACAATTAGCTGATAATACGGCTATGAAATCGGCTATTTTAGCAGCTAATGATAAAAAAATGCCCATCTATGCTGAATGTGGGGGGCTTATGTATTTATGTGAGCACATTGTAGGCTTTGAAGGTGAAACGTATGATACTGTGGGCCTTGTCCCGGCGGATTGTGTAATGCAAAAATCCTTACAAAAGGTAGGCTACGTAACGGCTACGGCATTACGAGATACATTGCTTGGACCTGTTGGTGAATCCCTGAGAGGGCAT
Organism: Veillonella absiana; assembly: GCF_032970865.1. Classification (NCBI taxonomy): domain Bacteria; kingdom Bacillati; phylum Bacillota; class Negativicutes; order Veillonellales; family Veillonellaceae; genus Veillonella; species Veillonella absiana. Next base: position 62,158 of record NZ_JAWJZB010000003.1, read on the forward strand.
GAATTCCATTTCTCTATTATGGAACCTCATATTGAAAACTTCCCATGGGCCTTTCACCTAGAAGGGGGCCGGAAACCACAATCTTATGAAGGTGGCTATGCTACAGATAATGTATTGGCCTCTTATTTGCATCTAAATTTTGCTGGTACTGATGAGGGGACACGTCATTTTATTGATCGATGCATTTTATATAAAAAAAGTAAATAATACATTGATATAGGTATGAATACATATCTAATAGACCTATGTTGTGCCACTGTATGACATAGGTCCTCTTATTTAATAATATAAACAGATATAAAAGGGTAGGAGGTGCCATATGGAAGATCGTGGCCTGATTTTAGTTAATACCGGGAATGGCAAAGGTAAAACGACAGCAGCTCTTGGTGTAGTATTACGCGCTGTTGGTCAAGGATTAAAGGTATTAATTTTACAATTTATTAAGAGTGGGAACGGCTATGGTGAATTAAAAGGGCTGGAATTACTAGGCGACTCCGTTGAGATTCGGTCTATGGGTAAAGGTTTTATATATTATAAAAAAAATGATGTTACAGCAGAAACTTTGGCCGTTCATAAACATGCTGCCCAAGAGGCATGGCATATGCTTATTGATGAAGTTAATTCTGATCAGTGGGATTTAATCGTTATGGATGAAATTAATAATGCCGTAAATTATGAACTAATTGATGTTAATGATGTAGTTACAATGCTAAAAAATAAACCAAGACGATTACATGTTATTTTATCTGGACGATATGCAAAAGATGAAATAATTGAATTAGCTGATACGGTTACAGAAATGAAGGTAGTTAAACACGCGTACCAACAGGGAATTAAAGCTGTAAAAGGGATAGAGTTTTAATATATCTAAAGTTATCGAAAAAGTACTTGCAAGAACTATATCGGATTTGTATAATATAGTCATAAGGTTCAAGTGACCTCTAAGAAACGTTTATTTTAAGTAGAACATATATTTATTAACCTCAGGAGGGTTTACAAATGGCACTTAACAATTACATCAAATCCGGCGATTTCAAAGGTGAAAAACACGTTCCAGTTATCGAAGCTCCAGCTCAAGTAGCTGCTGGCGAAAAAGTAAAAATTGAAGTTTCTGTAGGCAAAGATATTGCACATCCTAATACTACTGAACATCATATTGCTTGGATTAAATTATACTTCATTCCAGAAGGTACACAACTTCCTTACGAAGTAGCTGCTGTTGAATTCAACGTACATGGTGAATCTCCTGCAGGCGCTAACGAAGGCCCTGTATACTCTGAAGCAGAAGCAGTTGTTGTAACTTCCTTCAAACAATCCGGTAAATTGATTGCTGTATCTTACTGCAACATCCACGGTTTGTGGGAATCTGAAGAAAAAGCTATCGTAGTTGCATAATTGTAATTACTTTAAAAGGTCGGTGTATGCCGGCCTTTTTATTTTGGAAAATAGTCCGTCTAGAAAAGAAAAATATACTTCTGTAGTGGAAAATATTTCCGACTCCCTTTACATACTGGGTTGTTTGTGGTAAATTATGTTCATGTTCTTTTTTAGTAACTTTGAGTAAATGAGGGATAATTGTGGCCTTAATCGTGAAAAAATTTGGTGGTAGCTCTGTAGCAACACCAGTAAAGATTTTTAACATTGTAGATCGTGTATTACGGGAACGTAATGCAGACGATAAAATTGTAGTGGTCGTATCCGCAATGGGGGACACTACTGATGATTTAGTGGCATTAGCAAAGCAAGTAACATCTAAACCATATGGTCGAGAAATGGATAGATTGTTGAGTACAGGTGAACAAGTTACTATTGCATTGATGGCAATGGCATTCCAAGAACGCGGTCAAAAAGCAATCTCCATGACTGGTGCGCAGGCGGGTATCAATAGTAGTGATACATTTGGCAAAGGTCGTATTCTTGGTGTAGATCCTAATCGTGTATTCGAAGCTTTAGATGATGGTAATATCGTAGTTGTTGCAGGATTCCAAGGCATCACAGAAGATGGTGATATGGCAACATTAGGGCGTGGTGGTTCTGATACAACTGCAGTTGCTTTGGCGGGAGCCATGAAAGCTGACGTTTGTGAAATATTCACAGATGTTGATGGTGTATATTCTACGGATCCACGTGTTGCTTCTGGTGCTTTTAAATTAGAAGAAGTTACTTATGGTGAAATGCTTGAGATGGCACGTCTTGGTGCTGGTGTTATGCAGCCCCGTGCGGTAGAAATGGGATTCCGTTATAATGTTCCTATTCATGTACGCTCTACTTTCAATAACAATACTGGTACTATTATTCGGGAGGATTATACCGTGGAAACAAATAAACGTGTAATTACAGGTGTTGCTGATGATACTAACACAGCGAAAGTGGCATTAGTAGGTGTTGAAAATAAGCCGGGTACTGCTGCCACTGTATTTAAGGCATTGGCTAAAAATAATGTAGATGTAGATATGATTGTTCAAAGCATAAGATCTAAAGATGATGCTACAACTGATTTGATTTTTACAGTTGCTTTAGATGATGTAGTGCTTGCTCGTGAAGTGTTGGAAAATTTAAGCAATTCTATCAAAATTGAAAAAATCAACATTGATGAAAAAATGGCCAAAGTATCCATCATTGGTGCGGGTATGCTTGGACAGCCAGGTGTAGCGGCGCAAATGTTTGATATTCTTGGTCAAGAAGGCATTAATGTAGAAATTATTAGTACTTCTGAAATTAGTATTTCTTGTTTAGTGGCAGAAGAACGGGTAAAAGATGCTGTTCGTGTTATCCATGATAAATTATTATTGGATGATCGTGGCTAATCATTAATAGGAGATATGATGGATAGTTTAGATAGTTTTATGGAAGAAATGCTAGCAGATCAGGGCCGTAAGGAAGGATTTCTTAGCGATTTATTAGAAAACCTAAAAACACAACCTATCCCAACGCTTGAACAAGCGAAAACTGGATATACTACGATGAGCAATTTACATGGGGTTTATTATAACTATGATACTCATGAAGTAACAATTTCTTATAAGGTAGTACCCGATTTATATGCGGATCATACGATGAGATTTCCTCATTTTGAGGTTGTTTTGGAAGGTCTAATAGCATGCCGTCGTAACCAACGATGGGCGAATACAAAATAATACATAAAAAGCTGTACAAGCGTAGATTGTTTTAAAATTTAAATTCCTACGAGTGTACAGTTTTTTTGTATTCTTATATTTATATTGTTAACCTATTATAATTTTGTAGTTGTCAAAATAAATGTGATTTGATATTATGGGGCTAGATTTATAGTGCCATGAAGTGTATAGAGGTGTGACAATGAAAACAAAAGAGTTAGTATTGACAGCGTTCTTAGGTATCTTGATATTAGTTAGTGGTTATTTTAAAATCCCATCTCCTGTGGGAGGGGCGGAATTTCAAATGTCTGCGCCTATTGCGGTGACAATTGCCATGTTATTTGGATTTCGAACGTATATATTGGCCGGTATATTAGCAAGTATACTTGCATTTTCAATGGGAACCATTACAGTGTATGGAATTTTGATTCAATTTGTATTTCGCTTAGTTGTAGGCTTGTGTATTGTCATATTGGGTACAAGAAAAGTATCCTTATTGATTTCTGGTCCTTTAGGAAGCATTGCAGCTCGATTTGCAGTGAGTGTAGTGACTCAAGTACCGGTATTACCTCTGATTATTTCAATTTTACCAGGCCTAGTGATAACCCCGTTAGTAGCTTATATTTTGTATACAAAGGGATATCAAATGATGAAGAAAACTGGATTTTTAGAATATGTGGAAACTCCATGGTCAAAGGGGTTGGTGTAGATGAAGTATTGTGTGAAGATGAGGGCCTCTAAGTGGGAGTGCGGACAAGAGGTTCATGTATCTGGAGCAGAGCGAATTGTTGATGAAGCTGCAGTTCCCAAGGTGAGTCAACAACTTATCACCCGTGCACAAAATCATAGCAAAGGTAAGCCTACTTTCATCAATATCAAGGTGGAAGGTATTGAAGAGAAATGCATTCAGTATATTCAAGCGTTACCCACGAACATGATAGCCGTAGATACCTATCAGGATGGATTAAAAATAATGGCAAAACAACTTAGTGCATTGCCAGGCTTCTCCTCTGAATTGGCAGGGTACCTCGTTGATGTATTGGCGAAAACGGGGAATATGAGAGGGGCCATTATGTATGATATAGCAACACACTCTCGTTTGGAACCAGATCATGAGAGAGGCATTAGATTGTCAAATATGGATTATGAAAATACTACAGTGGTGGACGAAGGAAAAAATCATTATAAAGAGGCTCTTGTTCTTGCCTCCAAAGCATTATCAGCAGATGGTGTAATAGCTGAGATTTGTATATCTGATGATCCAGAATACCAAATTGGTTATATTGCTACTGCTGATGCGTATTGTCGTATTACAAAAGTTAAGCCCTATGGATCTAATTTGGGTGGTAGGATTTTAGTAGTAGACTCTAGATTAGCTGATATGGAAGCATGTCAACACTATTTGGAGCATCAAGTGGTAATAGTAAAAGAGGGTTAAAACTGCTATGTGGGAAATCTATGAATCAAAATATTCAGAATTATTGGATAAAGGTTTACTACGATCTCAACGTATCATTGAATCGGCTCAATTGACAAAATCTGTTGTAGATCATCAAGACATATTGATGTTTTCATCTAGCAATTATTTGTCTATCAGTGAATTACCTACACTTTGGGACAAGGCTATTGAAGTCTCTAAAACTTATGGTGCAGGGGCGTGTGGTTCTCGTTTGACCACAGGTAATACTGCATTACATGTTGAATTAGAGGCTAGATTAGCTAAAATGACTGGATATGAGTCAACCCTATTATTTTCTTCTGGATATATGGCTAATATAGGGATTTTTTCTGCGTTGGTTACTCCTGATACACTTGTGTTTTCGGATGAAAAAAACCATGCTTCCATCATTGATGGTCTCCGCATGAGTCGCGCCCAGGTAACTGTATATCCACATATGAATCTTGAGGCGTTGGAAACCATGGTAGGGGATGCACGACGTAATGGTCATAAGGGGCCTATTATATTAGTTTCAGATTATGTGTTTAGCATGGATGGAGATGTACTTTTACTAGAGGATTTTGTGAAAGTCGGTAAACGATGGGAGGCGATTACCGTTATTGATGATGCCCATGGATTTGGTATTACCAATATGCCTTATACACCACGCCCTGATATCCTTATGGGATGTCTAAGTAAAGCTATAGGTTCAGAAGGAGCCTTTGTAGCTAGTTCTCAACTTATTATTCACTTACTACAGAATTTAGGGCGTAGTTATATGTTTTCGACCTCTTGTTCACCTTTTTCTATTGCCTTTGCGTTATCCGCTCTAGACTATATTCAAGAACATCCAGAGTTGATTGAACGGTTGCAACATAATCAGCAGTATTTGGTGCAACGATTGGCCAGCATTGGTTTTGCGGTACAGAATAGTAGTCATATAGTACCAATTCCTATGGGGAGTGCGACAAGAGCGGTAGCGATGGCTGAAAAACTATGGGAGGATGGGATTTGGACAACTCCGATTCGCTATCCGGCGGTTCCTGAAGGCGAAGCCATATTGCGTATTACATTAATGGCTGGTCATACAGAAGAACAAATCGATGAATTAGTGCATTCATTACAACGAAATACAGAAAAAACGCTTTAGAAATAAAGCGTTTTTTTGTTTAACGTATATAGTTTTAATAGGAATCTTTCAATACTCAATCTATTTCTGGCGTTTTTTACCTGCTATACGAATATTTATGGCATATGATAAGCGTTCTTAGTATGTAAGATTTTCCTAAAATATGATATAATATATATCGATAATTTTAAGTACATTCATATGTGGACGGTGTAGTAAGTACTAGTTTTCACAATGATGAAATACATTGAAATCACTAGAAAAACACAGATTCACATCTGTGTTTATTATTTAATAATAGAAAGAAGGGGTACAGTGGAGTTAAATCAAGTATATTCTGGATTCCGATTGAATCGTGTTGAACGAATTGATGAAATCAATGGCACTGCCTATGAAATGAAGCACGAAAAATCTGGTGCTCGTCTAATTTACATAGATTCACCAGATACGAATAAAGTTTTTAATATTGCGTTTCGTACGACACCTAGCGATAGCACTGGTGTCGCACATATCATGGAGCATTCCGTTTTATGTGGGTCTCGCAAGTTCCCATTAAAAGAGCCGTTTGTGGAACTCGTTAAGGGGTCTTTAAATACATTTTTAAATGCTATGACCTATCCGGATAAAACAATGTATCCGGTGGCCAGCAAGAACGACAAGGATTTCCATAATTTGATGGACGTATATTTGGATGCCGTATTGTATCCTCGTGTGGCGAATGACCCAGAAATCGTGATGCAAGAGGGGTGGCATTATGAATTAGATAATGCTGATGATGAATTGACGTACAAGGGCGTTGTATTCAATGAAATGAAAGGGGTCTATTCATCTCCTGATTCCGTATTGGAACGTCAAATTATGCATGAATTGTTCCCAGATACTACGTATGGTGTAGATTCTGGTGGGGATCCTGATTTCATTACGGATTTAACGTATGAACAATTCCAAGAATTCTACCGTGTTCATTATCATCCATCCAATAGCTATATTTTCCTATATGGCACGATGAATATCGAAGAACAATTGGCATTCTTGAATGATGAATATTTACAACATTTTGATGCCATTGATGTGCATACAGAGGTGGGAATTCAACAACCATTTACAGAAGGTAAGATTGTGAGCTATCCATTTAGCGTTGGTGCCGATGAAGGTACAGATAATAAAACACTGCACGCCTTGTCCTATGTGTTAACACATATGACACCAGAACAGAGTTTAGCCTACGAGGTGTTAACACATGCATTGTTGACATCCTCTGCAGCGCCTTTGAAACAGGCCTTGGTGAAAGCTGGCATCGGCAGTGATGTAACCGGCTATTATCTAGACAGTATTCGTCAACCAATGTGGAATGTGACAGTGACTGGCTCTGAAATGGATAAACAACAATTGTTGCAAGACATTGTGGAATCTACATTAAAAGAGATGGTAACAAATGGTCTCGATAAAGAGTTATTAGAAGCATCTTTAAATAGTATTGAATTTACATTGCGTGAAAATGACTTTGGTGGACGTCCAATTGGCTTAGCTTATGTTATTCGTATGATGGACCAATGGCTTTATGATATGGATCCATTGGAATTATTGCATTATGAAGAAGCACTAGTAAATATCCGTCAAGGCTTGAGCGGTACATATTTTGAAGATTTAATTTCTCAAACACTGCTTAACAATACGCATAAAGCATTAGTGTCTATCTATCCTGAAAAAGGGTTACAAGCTAAAAAAGATCAAGCTGTAAAAGAAAAATTGGCAGCGGTTAAAGCTAATATGAGTGAAGATGAAATTAATGCCATTGTGGAACAAACAAAAGCATTGAAAATTCGTCAAGAAACACCAGATTCTGAAGAAGCACTAGAATCGATTCCATTGCTTGAATTATCTGATTTGAATCCAAATATTGAAGATGTAGAACGGCGTGAACAAATGGTAGGAGACACAAAGGTTCATTTTGTGCCAACCTTTGCCAAAGGTATTAACTACACTGGATTCTATTTCAAATTAGATTGCCTCACCGAAGAAGACTTGTTCTATGCAGATATTTTGACGGATATTTTGAGTCGTGTAGACACAAAACGCTCTTATGAAGAATTGTCTAAGGATATTAATCTAAATTTAGGTGGTTTTACTGCGGATATTACAGCCATTGCCAAGGATGGTACTCGTGATGAATTCACACCATTGTTGATTGTGCGCAGTAAGGCTTTACATTCTAAATTGGCTGATTTGTGCCGTATTGTTAACGAAATTATTAGCGAATCTAGATTTACTAATGTAAAACGTTTAACGGAACTCGTACAAGAAAGCAAAGCTATCTGGGATAATGAGGCATTCCGGCGTGGACACACTATCGTGACGCAACGCGTATTGGCACAAGTATCCGGGGCTGGTAAATTCCGTGATAGCGGTAACTTGGGTTACTATCAAAAAATCAGTGAATTAGCTACAAATCCAGCAGCATTACCATTATTACCGGAAAAATTAGCAGAAGTAGCTAAGAAAATCTTTAGATCCAATAATCTAGATATCATGTTTGTTGGTGAGGAAGAGGAATTAGCACCATTTATCGACATGATTACACCAATTATTTCTAATTGGAGTCATGATGTAGTTCCAGGTAATAAGCTAGTAATGACAAAACAAGCAACTAACGAAGCTATTGTCACAGCTGGTAAGGTGCAATATGTGGCTCAAGGCGGTAATTTTAAAGATCATGGGTTTGACCATAAAGGTGCTATGAGTGTATTAGAGGTTATCTTGCGCTACGAATATTTATGGATTCGTATACGTGTGCAAGGTGGTGCCTATGGTGCTTTTGCGAATTTCTATAATGATGGCAGTATGGTATTCTGTAGTTACCGTGATCCTAACCTTACAGAAACCCTAGATGTATATAAAGAATTACCTGAATATTTACGTAATTTTAACCTAACAGATCGTGAAATGCGTAAATATATCATTGGTACTATGAGTTCTTTAGATTTGACAATGACACCATCTTTGCGTGGTCCCCGTGCTATGGGATTGTATTTTAGTGGTACAAATTTAGCCGATAAGGTTGAATTCCGTAAACAAGTTATTGCCTGCCAACCACAAGACATCGTGGCATTGGCAGATGTGGTAGAATCTGTTATTAAGGATAATCACATTTGTGCAATGGGAAATGAAGAAAAAATCAAAGCGGCTGGTAGTACCTTTGATGAAATCGTATCTTTGCCAAATTAATAGACTGAATATGGCAAGTAATGACTAGGTATTGCTTATAACTAGTAAGGAGATAACAATGAAAGGACGATTCGCACCGAGCCCGACAGGACATATCCACTTGGGTAATGTGTGGATCGCTCTTTTGTCGTATTTATCGGTAAAGCAACAACATGGTACATTTCTTGTTCGTATGGAGGATATTGATATACAGCGATCTAAGCGTGAGCTAGGTGAACAGTTGCTTGACGATTTAGAGTGGCTTGGCTTTGAGTGGGATGAAGGCCCAAGAATAGGTGGGGCACATGGCCCTTATTGGCAGAGTGAGCGTTATGATTATTATGAAAAAACACTCGCTCAGTGGGAGTCAGTGGGATTTGTATATCCGTGTTTTTGTAATCGGGCACGTATTCAGAGCATTGCATCAGCCCCACATCGTGGGGAAATTCCCCATTTATATGACGGTCATTGTCGCCACTTGTCGTTAGCCGATATAAAAGAGCAATGGACGCAGAAAGAACCATCTTGGAGAATTAAGGTGGAGGATCGTACCATAGAGTTTATGGATCGTTGGCAAGGATTACAAACTCGAGTGCTTCGTAGTGAAGTGGATGATTTTGTGGTGAAACGTGGGGATGGTATGTTTGCATATAATCTGGCTGTCACGTTAGATGATGTGGCAATGGGGGTTACAGAGATTGTTAGAGGTGCAGACCTGCTGGACACAACAGCACAACAAATGTATTTATATTCTTTGTTGGGTGAAAGCCCAGTACATTATGGACATGCCCCTTTATTGATTGATGTAGAAGGCCATAGATTATCTAAACGACAGAAGAGTATAACTATTAAGGAACTGCGTGAATCTGGATATAGTAGTGAGAGAATTTTGGGGGAACTCTGTAAACAGTGTGATTTAGTGATGAAAGATGAGCTTTTATCACATGGAACGATTACACTATGCGAATTGGTTGAACGTGCAAGAAATTCAGAACTAATGAGTGTTGATACATTGTTTAGAGATGAAATTGTTGTGCGAAATTAAATTAATAAAATTCGATATTAATATATTGACAAATATCGATATCGAGCTATAATATAAATAGAAGAGGTGATTCTTATGACAATTCAACAAGTTCTCGATCAAAAAGTGTGGGCCGTAATTGGAGCAACACATAAGACCGATAAGTTCGGTTACAAGATCTATAAACATCTGAAGAATCATGGATATGAAGTCTATCCAGTAAACCCTAATATTGATAGTATTGATGGTGATAAGTGCTATTCATCATTAACGGATTTACCAGTAGTTCCTAATGTTGTGGATTTCGTAGTTCCAGAAAAGGTAGGATTAGCTGCTGTTGATGAATGTAAAGTATTAGGTATTCCTACGGTGTGGTTACAACCAGGCGCAGATAAACCGGCTGTTGTGAAAAAAGCTACAGAAGTGGGATTAAATGTCATAGAGGATTGCGTATTAGTTCAATTACCTTAGGAGGCAACAATGAGCGAATTAAAAGAATTAAAAACTGCAGAATACCAAGATCTTCTTAATCAAGAAGGTATTACTTTGATTGATTTCTGGGCACCATGGTGCGGCTATTGTGTTCGCATGATGCCAATAGTAGAAGAAATCGCTGGTGAAATGGAAGGTAAAGCAAACTTTGTAAAGGTAAATGCTGATGAAGAAACTGATTTAGCACGTGCATTACAAGTTGAAGTGTTACCAACATTCGTAGTAGTAAAAAATGGTGAAGTAGTAGATCGTAAAATTGGTTACTTGCCTAAAGGTGATTTACAAGGTGCTGTAGAAGCACAATTATAATCAAATATATATCCCTCATTATGTGGTGTCACATAGTGGGGGATTTTTGCATTATTTGATTCTTTTGTAAATTGTAACTATAGGTGACATTGTGGAAAAGTGAGGGAAATAAAGTGGGGGATTAGTAAAAATTGAATATAATGATGGTTGATATGTGAGATTAATAAAATCTAAATAATAGTATGTTGTGAAACTATAAATTGTATGATTTTGTTGCTATAAAACCTTATATATATTATATCTAGATTAGGTGCTTTATCTTGAGAAATCTTGATAAAGTTTTTTTATATTTATAATGTCGAACATAAATTCGTAGAATATAGAGAGAAAAGGAGAAAAAGAAAGATTGTAGTAAAAAACTATATAAAATCGGCATTTTTTATTAATTAATTGTTGTATCAAGTGGGGGAATGTGGTAGAATTTACCATATAGTGGTGAATATGGAATAGAAAGGGAGGTGACGAAGCATGTTCATGGGCGAATTTAACCATACGATTGATACAAAAGGTCGTTTGATTATTCCTGCAAAAATACGTGAACAATTAGGCGATACTTGTATCGTTACTAAGGGCTTCGATGACTGTTTATCCATATATACACTAGAAAAATGGGAAAAAATTTCCGTTGCTTTACAATCACAACCATCCACTAAAGCAGGTATTCGTGCATTGAAACGTTTCGTATTTGGTAGCGCTGCTGAACTTGATTTTGATCGTCAAGGTCGTGTGCTGGTACCAAGCCCATTGCGTGAACATGCACATTTGAAAAAAAATGCGGTTATCTTGGGCGCTGGTGATCATGTTGAAATTTGGAGTCGCGAACAATATGAATCGTATGATGAAGAAGTAGCACCAAGCATGGAAGAATTAGCGGAAAGTTTGGAAGGTATTATGTTATAGGAGGCTGTCTTGGAATTTAATCATACAAGCGTATTATTACGTGAGACAGTTGACGGTGTGGTACAAAATCCTGATGGGATTTATGTAGACTGCACTCTTGGTGGAGCAGGTCATGCTCATGCGGTGGGGGAGAAGCTTTCACCGAAGGGGATGATTGTAGGTCTTGATCAAGATGAAGATGCACTAGGTGTTGCGAGAAAACGATTGAGCGATTTAACATGCCAGGTGATGACGATACCAACCAATTTCGCGAATTTGAAACAAGCACTAACTGATAAAGGTATTACAGAGGTTGACGGTTTTATTTTTGACCTAGGCGTGTCGAGTTATCAATTGGATACCCCAAATCGAGGGTTCTCCTATATGAATGATGGCCCATTAGATATGCGTATGGACAAGAGTGCACCAATTACCGCTGAATATGTAGTAAATCATTATGCACCAGATGAGTTACATCGCATCTTGCGTGAATATGGTGAGGAACGATGGGCTAAGCGCATCGTCGAATTCATCGTTGCAGCACGTGAAGAGAATGCGATAACAACCACTGGTGAATTAGTAAGTATTATAAAAAAAGCAATTCCTGCTAAGGCTAGGCAAGATGGTCCGCATCCGGCAAAACGAACATTTCAAGCTATTCGCATTGAGGTGAATCGTGAATTAGAAATTCTTCACGATAGCTTCGTAGATGCAGTATCACTGCTTAAACCGGGTGGCAGAATCGGAGTGATTACATTTCATTCTTTAGAGGATCGAATAACAAAACAAACATTTAAAGAGTTGAGTACAGGTTGTATATGCCCACCGGAATTACCGATGTGTGTATGTCACCATGTGGCAACGGTGAAAGCTAAGAATAAAGCGATTGAGCCAAGTCCAGAAGAAGTGGAATTGAATCCTCGTTCACGGAGTGCTAAATTGCGAATCGCTATAAAGATATAATTTTTGAGGGGGCTATTAGTAATGCTAGCGAGAAAAGCAGTAGGGGCACAAGTAAAACCAGATATATATGTGGGACGTCAGAAACGGGACGTGAGTTTTGTTTTTGATTTTAGTCCTATGATGAAACAATTGGTTTCATGGGGCCTTGTATTAGTTCTTTTTTGCTTAGGCGTTATGGTTATTAATAGTCTTCGTACAAAAGTAGGATATGAAGTCGTAAAGGTTCAACAAAACATCGTGCAATTGACAAAAGACAATGATACTTTGGATGTTGAAGTATCTGCTTTGAAATCCCCAGTGCGTATTCAAAAAATTGCAGAAGAAAAATTGGGAATGGTTTTACCTAGTTCTTTTGTTTATAGCACAAAAAGTACTACTGCAGAACGCAATATAAGAGCGGCGTCTCAGATAGTAGATTAATAGGTAAAGCAGCCCTTTATGGGGCTGCTTTTACTGCGTATATACAGTCACAGTGATAAGACACTGATTTGTGATAAGGAGTGGCAAGGATGAAAAAAATAACAGATTTGCTTACAACAACTAAAATAATATCCATTACAGGTAATGAAACAGTAACGATTACAGATATTACTGCGGACTCTCGCCAAGTAAAAAAAGGGAGCCTATTTATTTGTTTGGATGGTGCTACAGTAGATGGCCATACATTTGCTCAGAAAGCAGTAGATGCTGGTGCAGTAGCGCTAGTGGTTTCTAAAGATGTGACTGTATCTAGCGATGTATGCATCATAAAGGTAGAAGATACTCGCCAAGCTATGATGGATATAGTTCCTTCATTCTTTGATTACCCAGCCAATAAAATGCGTATGATTGGTGTTACTGGCACTAATGGTAAAACAACAACGACGCATATGATTCGTCATATTTTACGATCTCAAGGGCATAAAGTGGGGATTATCGGTACCATTCATATTATGATTGAAGACAAATCCTATCCAATCCACAACACCACACCAGATGTAGTTGATTTACAACATATTTTAAATCAAATGGTAAATGAAGGTGTGACACACTGCATTATGGAGGTTTCCTCTCACGCATTGGCGTTAGGTCGTGTATCTGGTGTAGAATATGATACGGCAGTATTTACGAATTTAACACAGGATCATTTGGACTTTCACAAGACCTTTGAAAATTATTTAGCAGCAAAATGTAAATTATTTGAGCAAGTAAGTGCATCAAACCAAGTGAAAACTGGTAAAGGCGCTGTAATTAACATTGATGACCCGTATGGTCATCGTGTGATAGAAGCCACAACAGCACCAACTATGACATATAGTACGCAAGGTAAAGGTACATTAAATGCTCATGATGTGACGATGACATCTAAAACATCAACATACACTATTGAGTTTGACGGAAAACAATATCCTATCAAGATGAATACCACGGGCCTATTTAATGTGTATAATACATTGGCGGCCATTGGTGCTTGTTTGTATGAAAATATTTCCATGGAAAAAATTGATGAAGCATTGCAGTCCTTTAGATCTGTACCTGGTCGATTCGAATTGATTGAAGAAGGTCAAGATTTTGCAGTTGTAGTGGACTATGCCCATACACCAGATGGCTTACAAAATATTTTACAAACAGCTCAAGAGATTAAAGAGAGCAAAATGATTGTTGTCTTCGGTTGCGGTGGTGATCGCGATGCTACAAAACGTCCTATTATGGGACGTATCGCAGCCGAGTTTGGAGATACTATTTTCGTTACTTCTGATAATCCTCGTACAGAAGATCCAAATCAAATCGTAAAAGATGTAGAAGTGGGCGTCAAAGAGGGGCTCCGTGAAGGTTCTACGTACGAAGTGGTTGTAGATCGTAAAGAAGCCATTAAAAAGGCTGTGCGCAGTGCTCGCACTGGAGATATTGTAATTATTGCTGGTAAAGGCCATGAAGACTATCAAATTTTAAAAGATAGAACTATTCATTTTGATGATAGAGAAGTGGCACGAGAAGCTCTTAAGGAGAAATAAGATGGCACAATTTACACTTCAAGAAGTAGTAGAGGCTACCCATGGTAGTTGCCAATTACAACAAGAACTCACATTATTAGATGTATCCACAGATACAAGAACTATAGAGAAAGATTATTTGTTTGTAGCCTTAAAGGGTGATACTTTTGATGGCCATGATTTTATTAAAATAGCCATTGAAAAAGGGGCGACGGCAGCGATTGTTGAAAAAGGCCGTGCTGTTGATGGTATTTTTTGCGTTGAAGTGGAAAATACTTTAGTCGCATACCAGGAGTTGGCTAGATATCATCGTCGTCGTTTTGATATTCCTGTTGTAGCTATTACTGGTTCCTCTGGTAAAACAACAACAAAAGATATGGTGGCAGCTGTGTTAGCTACACAGTTTAATGTATTGAAAACAGAAAAGAATTTTAACAATGAAATTGGTCTGCCAAAAACATTGCTGAAATTAACCGCAGATCATGAAGCTTGCGTTGTTGAAATGGGGATGCGTGGTCTTGGTCAAATTGAAGAATTAGCATTGATTGCAGAACCTACAATTGGTATTGTTACAAATGTTGGTACATCTCACATTGAACTATTAGGATCTCAAGGTGCTATTGCAGAGGCTAAAGGTGAATTAATACGTTGCCTTGGTAAAGATAGCATTGCCATTTTGAATGAAGATGATCCCTATGTTAAGGCTATGAGTCAATTGACAGAGGGCAAAACCATCACTTATGGTATTGAAAGCAATGCTACTGTGATTGCTAGCCAATTGCGTTATAAGAAAGATGGCATCAAATTTACATGTAAATGCTATGACGAAGTGTTTGATATATTTTTACCAATGATTGGTACACATAATGTATATGATGCATTAGCTGCTATTGGTGCAGGTCGCGTCTTGGGCATTAGCTCTACAAAAATTAAAAAAGGACTTGGTGATTTTGTTGGTACGCCAATGCGTCAAGAAATTGTGACCTTCGATGATATTGTTGTGTTAAATGATGCCTATAATGCAAATCCATCCTCTATGGCTGAGTCTATTAAAGCCCTAGGTCAACTAGAAGGTAAACGGAAAATTGCCATGTTAGGTGACATGTTAGAATTAGGGGAGTATACTGAAAAAGAACATCGTGAAATTGGTAAGCTTCTAGCTGACGAAGGCTATGATATTGTATTTACCTTTGGAGAGGCGGCAGCATATATTGCTAAAGAAGCGAAGCAATATGGTGTTACAGTATATAGATGTGATAGTCATTTGGATATGGCTAATGAATATTGCGACGTTCGTGAAAAAGGCGATGTTATTCTTTTAAAAGGATCTCGTGGATTACGAATGGAGCGCGTTGTAGAAGAATTGAAAGAGCGTGAAGCTCTGTAGTATAATCGGCTAGGTCATACTAGCCGTATTATGCTATTCATAGATAGAAAAGGGAGTCATTATGATATACCAAATCGTATTAGCCTTTGCCGCTACTTTAATTATTACCTTAATATTAGGAAAACTAGGTATTCCTGTATTAAGATCATTACATGCACAACAAAGTATTCGCGAAGAAGGACCTGAAAGTCATCAAGCGAAAGCCGGCACACCTACTATGGGTGGTACATTTATGATGATTGCCATGATAATAGGTATTGCAATTTTTGCGCCTTGGAATGTAGCCACAGGTATGTTATTGTTCTTAACTATAGGTCATGCCTTGTTAGGATTCTTTGATGATTTCGTAAAATCTGTAAAAAAACGCAATTTAGGTCTTACAGCAAAACAAAAATTACTGGGTCAATTTATTTTGGCAGCGGTGTTCTGTTATTTTATTACAGAGATTTTAGTGATTCCTACTACATTGTGGATTCCAGTGGCAGATATTAATGTGAATTTAGGTTGGGGCTACTATGTATTAGCCTTCTTGATTATTGTGGGCTCTACTAATGCTGTTAATCTTACAGATGGTCTTGATGGGCTTGCAGCTGGTACATCTGCGGTGGCAGCAATTGCCTTTGCTGTTATTGGTTTGATTCATAATATGCCGAGTGTAGCTGTTTTTGGTGCTATAGTCTGTGCTATTTGTGTAGGTTTTCTTGCATTTAATATCAACCCAGCAAAGGTATTTATGGGCGATACTGGATCACTTGCTTTAGGTGGTGCCTTTGCAGGCATGGCAATTTTGACGAAGACAGAACTTCTTCTTGTCATTATTGGTGGGATTTTTGTCATGGAAGCTTTATCTGTAATTATTCAAGTTATCTCCTTTAAAACTCGTGGTGTTCGAGTGTTTAAAATGAGTCCTATCCACCATCACTTTGAATTATCTGGTTGGTCCGAACAAACGGTGGTCAATCGTTTTTGGTTAGGTGGCGCTTTATTGGCGGTACTTGGTGTTTTATTGGCAGTACGATAACGTTAACATTCTATTTTTTCTCATTCATAGTCATTGGTATATGATTAGTGATGATACATGCAGTATTTTCTTACTTAGGTGGTTCATGATGGATTATAACAATACACACATTCTAGTTCTTGGCGCTGGTGAAAGTGGTATCGGTGCATCTCATGTGGTGGCACAATTAGGTGCTCACGTGGTGTTAAATGATTATAAGAAAATTGAATTGCCTAGTGATGTACAAGCCATGCTTGAGACGGTAGGAGTAACGGTTATTACGGGGCACCAAGATGAGTCTTTGTTAGATAATGTGGATCGTATTATTATATCTCCAGGTATTTCCTTGGATATTCCCATTGTGAAAGCCGCTAAAGAACGTGGTATCGAGGTAGTCAGTGAAGTTGAATTAGCCTATGATATTTCCAAGTCTCCTATTTTGGGGGTTACAGGAACTAATGGTAAAACCACAACTACAACACTCCTCACAGAAGTAATGAAAGCAACAGGTAAACCAATTTTTGTAGGTGGTAATATTGGCGATTCATTGAGTGAAATGGCTTATAAAATGCCTATAGGTGGCTATTTAATTGCAGAATTATCTAGCTATCAATTAGAGTCTATTAAGGAATTTCACCCATTAGGGGCCATTGTTCTCAATATTAGCCCAGATCATTTGGCGCGCCACAAAACAATGGAAAATTATGTGTTGGCGAAGGAGAATATTTTTAAGTCTCAAACACCAACGGACTATTTAGTATTAAATGCAGACGATGCGGTTGTAGTCGATATGGCAAACCGTGCCCGTAGTCAGGTATTATATATTAGCCAAAAGCATGCAGTAGAGAATGGTGCATATTATGAAAATGGTCATCTCTATGTGGTTCGTAATGGTAATAAAGAATTAATTATTGAAGTGGTCCAAATTCATATCCCAGGGGCACATAATATTGAAAATATTTTGTCCGTTATTGCATTAACCTATGCATTGGGTGTGAGCGCTGAGTTAATTCGTAATGCAATTTTTACGTTTACTGGTGTAGAACATCGTTTGGAACGTGTAAAAACAATCAATGGTGTGACCTATTATAACGATTCTAAGGCGACGAATGTAGATTCTGTTGTAAAAGCATTGCAAGCATTTCCTAAACCAGTTATTTTGCTCATGGGTGGTCATGATAAAATGACGCCAGTAGAAGAGTTTATGATACTGGTTAAAGAAAAAGCAAAAGAACTCATTCTGATGGGAGAAGCAGCTGAGCGATTTGAAGATGCTGCAAGAGCTGCGGGGATCAAAGACATTCATCGGGCCCAAAGTATGAAGGAAGCAGTTCGATTAGGTCGTGACTTGGCACAGCCCGGGGATATCGTATTATTATCTCCTGCATGTTCTAGTTTCGATTGGTATTCTTGCTTTGAAGAACGGGGCGAGGATTTTAAGAAAGAAGTATTAGCATTAGAAGAAGGGAGCGAGCCTTAATGAAACGAATCATCATTTCTGGCGGTGGTACAGGTGGTCATATTTACCCAGCTATCACTATCTATAAAGAAATTATGGCTATTCTTCCTGACGCTGAAGTACTATATGTAGGTACAGAGGCTGGTTTAGAGGCTACGTTAGTTCCAAAAGAGGGCATTGCATTCCGTACGATTCCCGTACAAGGTTTGCAACGTCAGTTGTCTTTAAAAACATTAACTACATTGGGAAAAACTTGTTTATCTCTTGTAAAGGCCAATGCCATTATTTCTGATTTTAAACCAGATGTTGTTATCGGCACAGGTGGTTATGTTTGCGGCCCCATTTTACTAGCCGCTGCATTACGTAAGGTGCCTACTATTATTCAAGAACAAAACGTAATCGCAGGTATTACGAACAAAATTTTAAGCCGTTTTGTGGATGTTGTAGCCGTTGGGTATGAAGAAGCTAAAAAATCTTTTGGCAAAGCAAAACGTGTTGTATATACAGGAAATCCTGTGCGTCCAGAGGTATTAGTAGATACTCGCGAACAAGGTCGTAATTATTTCAATTTAACTGATACAGATTTTACTGTGTTGATTGCTGGTGGTTCTCGTGGTGCGCGTACTATTAATACAGCCATGATAGAAGTACACAAGCATTTTAAAAATCGAGAGAATCTTAAATTGATTCACGTCACAGGCTCTGGTGAATTTGATACGGTGAAAGCCGCATTAGATGGTGATTTTACACAGTCAAATCAAGCAGATATCGCCAAGGAGTTAGGCGGATTTACATATGGTAAAGCCACAATGGTGTTGCCGTATTTACACGATATGCCAAAAGCTCTAGCGGCAGCTGATTTAGCAGTGTTTCGTTCTGGTGCTATTGGGCTGGCGGAATTGGCGGTTCGTGGGATTCCATCTGTTTTAGTGCCATATCCATATGCTGCTGAGGATCACCAAACCTATAATGCACGCATTTTCGTGCAAGAAGGGGCCGCCCACATGATAGTAGATAAAATGCTATCACCGAAAGATTTAATCGGTGAAATTGAAATGTTTATGGACAATTCTGCTTTATTAAAACAAATGGCAGCAGGAGCGTTACAATTAGGCAAGCCAAAGGCCGCCCATGACATTGCAACAATTGCGTTAGAAATTGCAAAATGAGAAGTTAGGAGAAATCACCATGTTAAATGGTATTCATAAAATTCATCTAATTGGTATAGCTGGATCAGGAATGCGTGCTATAGCAAATATTTTGATTTGCAAGGGCTATGAAGTATCTGGCTCTGACCTTGCAGAATCGTCAACGACTGAAAAATTCCGTTCCATGGGTGCTACCATCCATATTGGTCATGATGCATCTTATGTAAATGGTGTGGATGCAGTGGTTCGTTCTACGGCAATTCGTGAAGATAACCCGGAATTGAAAGCAGCGAGAGAGCAAGGTATTACAGTCCTTCATCGATCTGATATCGTGAAAGCCGTACTAGATGTAACAGACGGCATAGCAGTGGCAGGTGCACATGGTAAAACCTCCACTACTTCCATGATTGGTCAAATCCTAGTAGAAGGTGAGGTAGAGCCAACTGTAATTATCGGTGGCGAAGTAGATTACCTGAAAGGTAGTAGTTGCCTTGGTAAAGGTAAATTTAGCGTTGTTGAGGCTGACGAGAGCGATGGGTCTTTCTTGAAATTACGCCCAAAAGCTATTGTTATTACAAACATTGAAAATGATCACATGGATCATTACAAAACTATGGATAATTTACTTAAAGCATTTTGTGAATTTGTGGAAACATTGCCTGTTGACGGTAAAGCCGTAGTTTGTGGGGACAATGACAAAATCCAATATGTGATGACACAGGTAAATCGTCAATTTATCACCTATGGCTTGGATGAATCTAATGATTATGTAGCTAAAAATATTCACTACCAAGATAGTACACTCGTATATGATGTGTATCATAAAGATACGAATGTAGCACGTATTAATTTACGTGTGCCAGGTCAACATAATGTATTGAATTCTTTGGCAGCTTTCATTATAGGCCATGAATATTGTGAGGTTTCTATTGAAGATATCCAAAAAGGTTTGGGCAAATTCATCGGTGCAAAACGTAGATTTGAAACAAAAGGCCATGTTGCCGGTGTTTGGGTGGTGGATGATTATGCGCATCATCCAACAGAAATCAAAGCGACATTAAAAGCCGCGAAAGAACTTGAAAAACACCGTGTTATTTGCGTATTCCAGCCGCATCGTTATACTCGTACTAGTCTCCTGGTTAATGAATTCAGTACAGCATTTAACTATGCAGATGAATTGTATATTACGGACATCTATAGCTCGGGTGAAGATCCAATTCCAGGCATTGACGGACATACGATTCCAGATGCTATTTTGAAAGCTACGAATAAACACGTTAATTATGTACAAAATGTAGATGATGTACCTGGTATTTTGAAGAATGTTGTTCGCCCTAATGATCTAGTCATAACTATGGGTGCAGGTTCTATTAATCAATATGGTCCTAAATTATTAGCATTGCTAGAAGAAGGTTTATGATGAAAGATAAACAAGTTGTCGTATTAATGGGGGGCCCATCTAAAGAGGCTGATGTATCTCGTCGTACTGCAGCTGCTATTGCAGACGCACTAGTAAGTCTTGGCTATCAAGCTAAGACTCTTGAATTAAATCCTACTACATTACTTGCTGATATTGCAGCTATGAATGGTGATGTTGTGTTTAATGCTATCCATGGTAAATATGGTGAAGATGGGGCATTACAAGGTTTACTTGAAATGGCTGAAATTCCATATACAGGTTCTGGCGTTATGACGCATGCTGTAGGGATGAATAAAAAAATTAGTAAAGCCGTCTTTAAAGGCGCTGGTATTCCAACGGCTATGTCTGAATCCTATAATGGTAATGTACAAAGCGAACAAGATATTATTGATCATATTCATACTAATTTCTCTTTCCCTGTAGTGTTAAAACCTGCTACACAAGGTTCTAGTATTGGCGTCACCATTGTAAAAGAAGAAGCACAATTAGCAGATTCCGTGAAAGAGGCTTTGAAATATGATCCAATTTTAGTAGTAGAACAATTTTTGAATGGTCGTGAATTTACCGTATCTGTATTGAATGGTAAAGCATTGCCAGTTATCGAAATTCGTCCACATTCTGGCGAATATGACTATGCATCAAAATATACAGCCGGTGCAACAGATTATTTGGTACCAGCACCAATTAATGATGACATGACTGCTCAAATGCAACATATTGGAAAGTCTGTATTCCAAGAATTACAAGCTAGTGGCGTTATCCGCGTGGATATTATGACTGATGACAAGGATAATTTATACGTATTGGAATACAATACTGTACCAGGCATGACAGCTACTTCTTTGGTGCCAAAAGCAGCAAAAGAAACTGGTATGGAATTCCCACAATTATGTGAAGAAATCCTATTGTCTGCAGGTATTGGAAAATTATAAAATCAAAGATTATGGCAGTATAGAGTAGTATGCTGCTGTAAAGAGTAGAAGGGAGAGGACATGGACGAAAGACAATTTCGTAACGAAAGACATCCGCGCCCCTCTCACGAAGAGTCTGTAAAACAACAGCCTTTTATACAAGACTCTGGACAAACACAACAAAGATTTCAACCAGCTGCTTATTCTGCGCAAGAGGAATATGAACGTAGTACATATGATTCTGAACATAGTGAGACACACCGTCGTATGTCTCATGGACATGCAGAAGAACCCCCATCCACCAATAAACGAAGCAAACTTGTTAAAATCGGTGCCGCTGTTTTAGTGGGATTAGCATTACTCTATGTATTGCCAATTCCATTAGGAGATATGCGTGTCACTGGGTCTGACAAAGTGACGCTGGAGGATGTGAAGGTAGCTGGCAATATAGATGAACCTGTAAATCTATTAAAAGTTCGTACAGAAAAATTAAAAGATCGATTGTCTAAAGACTTACGAGTTGAGGAAGCACAAATTAGTTATGAATTTCCTCTGACCATGGTCGTTAATATTGTTGAACGTCGTGCAATTGCGGTTATTCCATCTCAATTTGGATATCTAACATTAGATAAAACTGGCCAAGTCGTTGCTAGTGAACCAGCTATTACGGCAACTAATGTGCCAATTATTTCTGGGGTAAAGACGGGTAATATTTTGCTAGGCGATACTATAACCAATCCAGATATTTTGGCAGCGTTGACCTATTTAAATGCGTTGAGCAGAGATGGGTTTAAAAACATTGCAGAAGTAAATATCGGAGATCCTGATAATTTATTGGCCTATACAGTTAACGGATTACAATTACGGTTAGGAAATTCTCAAGATTTAGCGAAAAAAGCAGAACTTTCAGAATCGATGATCAAAGATATCGAAACACGAAAAGTAAATGCTCAATATATAGATGTCAATTTAACGTCACCATACATTAAAGCGCAATAATGCGTAGAAGAGGTAGATTTAAGAAGTGAAACATGAACGCTGGTCCATAGCGTTGGTAAGTTTTGTATTGGGGTTTATGGTGGTCACTCAATACAAGATGACACAACAAAATATAGATGAAAATATTCGGTTACAACGTACCGGTGATTTGGCGGTCCAATTGACGGCCGTTCAAAAAGAACGAGACGATTTACTCAAACAAGTGGAATACATGAAATCGCAAGGTGTCAGTGATGGTGGTATAGCGGATGAACAACTCAAATTGCGTGCAGGCCTGACCAATGTAAAAGGAAAGGGGGTATCTGTTACCATTGAAGATAGCTCGGCGCCTATACAGAGTGGAGAAAATCCAAATTTGTACATCATCCATGATGAAGATATTTTACGTGTAGTCAATGAACTTCGTGCGGGTGGTGCTGAGGCTATAGCCATTAACGATCAACGATTAATTGGAACAAGTGAAATTCGTTGCTCTGGTCCAACTATTACTGTAAATGGTAAGGTTTTTGGCGCACCATTTATTGTGACTGCTATTGGTGATCCTGATACATTAAATTCGGCACTCACACTTCGTGGTGGGGTTGTAGATTCATTAAAACATTGGGGTATTAAAGTGACTGTGAAAAAGGAACAGTCTGTGGCAGTACCAGCCTTTACAGGCACCTTTAAATCTGATTATTTGCAACCCAATGAGCAAGGAGGTAAAGGATGAATATTTATATCTTTGCCTTAATGGGGCTCATACTTGGGAGTGTAATAGGATGGTTTGCACCCATATCGATTCCTGCAAATTATGCGCCCTATACATCAGTAGCTGTACTAGCGGCATTAGATGCTATATTTGGAGGCAGTCGGGCAGCCCTAGAACGAGTATTTGATATACAGAATTTTATCATTGGCTTTGTGGCCAATATGGTACTTGCCGTATTTTTAGTGTATATTGGTAATTTAATTGGTATTAATTTATACTATGTAGCATTAATTGGCTTTGGAATTCGGGTATTTTTAAATGTATCTGCTATACGAAATATAGTTATGACAAAACGCTTATAGTAAACTTAGTCCATTAATCATTCAAAATATTCTTTCATTATGCGTATAGTGAAAGTTATTAATGACTTCATTTACTATTAATTCTCATAAGATATATTGTAATAGTGGAAACTTTTCTAAATTTATTGTAGAATAATAGTAATTGATTAAAAGTAAAGCAGTATATTAATGAGAAGCGTTATAATATATTGATATAAAAGCGATTAGAGGAGGAACTTCGATGTCTGATTTTGCAAATATTAAAGTTATTGGTGTCGGTGGTGGCGGCAATAATGCTGTTAACCGCATGATTGAAAGTGGCCTTCAAGGCGTACAATTCTTGTCTGCTAATACAGAAAGCCAAGTATTAGAATTGTCCCAAGCAGATGTTAAAATCCAATTGGGTGAAAAAGTAACTAGAGGTCTTGGTGCTGGTGCAAATCCACAAGTTGGTGAAGAAGCAGCTCAAGAATCTCGCGAAGAAATCATGAAAGCTCTTGATGGTGCTGACATGGTATTCGTAACTGCAGGTATGGGCGGTGGTACTGGTACAGGTGCTGCTCCAATCGTTGCAGAATGTGCTAAAGAATTAGGCGCTTTAACAGTTGGTGTGGTAACTAAACCTTTCGCATTCGAAGGTAAACGTCGTCGTGCACAAGCTGACAAAGGTATCGAGTTTTTGACTCAAAAAGTAGATACTATCATTACAATCCCTAATGATAAATTACTACAAGTAGTAGATAAAAAATGCTCCTTAAGTGATGCATTCCGTACTGCTGATGATGTTCTTCGTCAAGGTATCAAAGGTATTTCTGATTTGATTCAAGTACCTGGTCTTATCAATCTTGACTTTGCTGACGTTAAAACTATCATGACTGATCAAGGCGAAGCTTTGATGGGGATTGGTGTTGGCGAAGGTGAAAACCGTGCAGCTGACGCTGCTAAAATGGCTATTAACAGCCCATTGCTTGAAACGTCTATCGAAGGTGCAAAAGGCATTTTGCTTAACATCAGTGGTAGCAGCAACTTGAGTTTGTTTGAAATTAACGAAGCAGCAGAAATTATTTCTGAAGCCGCTGATCCTGATGCAAACATCATCTTCGGTTCCGTTATCGATGATAACTTGGGTGACAAAGTACAAATCACTGTAGTAGCTACAGGTTTTGGTTCTAGTAACAAATCTGTGCCTGAATTTGGCAAAAAAACATTCTCTGCACCTAACAATGGTCCAGATATCCCTACATTCATGAAACGCTAATTGTCGTTTTATGATTGTATGACCTCATAACAATCGATTGCTGTTAAGTCTTTGAATTTTGTTATGATTAATAATCTATTCTAGTCTTTATTATGTTGGGGAACTAGTTTTCTAGTTTATATACAGGAGGAAGTAGACATGAAAAAAATTATTTTGACTGCATTAGCAGCTACATTGGTAACTGGTGCGGCATTTGCCTCAGTAGTACCTGTAACAGAAATGAGTAAAGATTCTTCTAAAATCCAGGTAGAATATGCTTTTGATCAACATGTATCCGGTTCTGACGGTCGTGATGATGGATTCGGTGCATCTTTATCTCATGATTTGAGCGACAAATCTGCATTACAGTATGGGTACTCAAAAACTAATGCTGATAATGGTGATATTAAAGATCATCAATTAGCATATGTATATAAAGTACATAATAATGTAAATATTTATGGTGCGGGTACTTACATTAAATCTGGAGATACTGAATTTGGCTACCAAGGTGGTGTAATTGGTCATACAGATTTAACTGATCGTATTAAAGGTTATGCAAAAGCTGGTTTTGGTAACGATATTAAACAATCTTACCAAATTGGTGCAGCCTATGCACTTAAGCCTGATATCGATTTGAACGTATACTACGGGTACGATAAATATAGTATTGATAATAATGATAAAACAGCTAAAGGTATTCACGCTGGTGTAGGTTATTCTTTCTAATTTTAGAGTTGATAGAATAGGCATAATAAAAGCGTCCAATCACTTTGATTGGACGCTTTTTAAATACCTAAATTTGACGATTTTTATGCGGTTTAGTTAAATAATACTCTATATATAGACCGCTATAGTAGTCATTGGTCATTTTCCAACTTCCAACTTCTTAAAAACTATTGTGTATACAATATTCTTTACTAGATTTTAAAATTTTTTGGTATAGCTGTTGTATAAATACTCTTATTTGGGTATGATAGGTATGTAATTTACTTATTTAGACAGGATGGTGTTCTTCATGGCAACAAGTTTAGCAGCAAAACATGCAAAAGGGAAAAAACTGAAAGATGTAATCTTTGTAACATCAGGACAGGCGCAAGCTGATGCAAAAGCTATTGGCAAGGAAAACGTATTAAATGGCACAGTTGGATCTATTTTAAATGAAGATGGAAATCTTGTATTTCTTAAAACTGTAAAAGAGGCGTATCTCAATCTTCCTGATGCAGATTATGTGGGATATGCACCAATCGAAGGTATTCCTGAATTCCTTGAGGCTGTCCAAAATCTTTGTTTTGGTAATTATAAGCCAGAAGGTTATATTCGTGATATTGCTACTGCTGGGGGAACTGGCGGTGTCCATCATTTAATTTATAACTATACTGATATTGGTGATGAAGTGTTGACTGCCGATTGGTATTGGGGCTCTTATAAAGTTATGTGTAATGACTGTGGTCGTACATTAGTTACGTATTCTTTATTTGATGATGAAAACAAATTCAATCATGTTGACTTCCAAGCTAAGGTAAATACTCTTTGTGAAAAACAAGATAATATTGTTATGATTTTCAACACTCCAGGTAATAATCCAACAGGATATTCCATTCCTGAAGCTGATTGGGATCAAATTTTAGACTTCTTAAAAACAAAAGCATCTTCTGGTAAAAATATTATTATTGGGGTTGATGTAGCCTATATTGATTACTCCGGTGATAAAGAGGCGGTCCGTAAATTCTTCAAAAAATTTGGTAATTTGCCAAAAGAGATGCTCACCGTTGTTTGTTATAGTATTTCTAAAGGTTTTACTATGTACGGTCAACGCGTTGGCGCTATGATTGGTGTTTCTGCTGATAAAGATGTAGCTGATGAATTTTATGAAATTAATAAAATGACATCTCGTGCTACATGGTCCAATATTTGTCGACCTGCCATGAAAACAGTTGTAAATCTTGTGGCTAATGAAGAGAAATATAAAGCTTATGAAGCTGAACGAGATCAATATGATGTATTAATTCATGAACGTGCCAATATTTTTAAGGAAGAAGCTGAGGAATGTGGCTTACCAATGTTGCCATACCATGGTGGATTCTTTATTACTATTCCTACAGATTCAGCAACTGAAATTTGTGAAGAATTGAAAAAAGACCATATTTATGTTATCGCACTAGCTAATGGTATTCGTGTAGCTGCTTGTGGTATCCCTAAACGTCAAATGAAGGGATTAGCAGGTAAAATGTTTGAGGTTATGAAACGTTTGGGTAAACTATGATTTGGTTTTACTAGAATTGGAATACTAATATATTAGTAAGTACAAAAAATTATAATGCGAAAAAAATGTTTAGTAAAAATAATGAGTGTTGTTGAGTAACACTCATTATTTTTTTGGTTCTATATGTGGTATGCTAAGAATATAATTTATAGTATACTCGCATGATATATGATAGACGATATAATTGATTAAGAATAAGTACTTATTTATAGAGAGGGAGGGTCCTGTATTGTTTACTGTTACCGATAATTATGGTTCCTCAGTGAATATACCAGAAGGAACAACTTTGGGCGAAGCCTATAATCTATTAAAGCCACATGACAAATATCCAATTGTATTAGGGGCTATCAATAATGATGTGAGTGACTTTCAAACCATAATTAAGTGTGATGCTCATATTAGATGGATTACGATTAATACCCAGGAAGGTCATAGTGCCTATCAACGAACTTTAATTTTAATGCTAGTTAGAGCCGCGGATATGTTATTCCCCCATAGTTATGTTCGTGTTGCCCATTCATTGGGAAAAGCATTGTATTGTGAATTAACGTTTCCAGATGGAGAGCTATTAACTGTTCATCACGTACATCAATTAGAAGCACAGATGAAACGTATTCAAGATGAGTTTCCAGACATAGAAAAGATTAAGGTGGGACGTGAGGAAACCATTGAATATTTGCAAGGTGTAGGCAAGGCGGATGACGCTGCTTTACTTGAACATATGGAACGCGTAGATGTGACTTATTATCGTAATGGGGATATGGCAGATTATTATTTTGGCCCCATGTTACCATCATTAACATATGCAGAACTATTTGAGTTGCAACATTATGCACCAGGATTTTTACTGAAATATCCAGATATCGATGATCCTTATGTATTAGAACCCTATGAAGAAATACCTAAATTTGCTAAAGTCTTTTTAGAGGCAAAGCAGTGGGGACGAATACTTGATTGTTCTTATGTGAATCAATTAAATCATTATATTGATACAGGAGAAATTACAGATATTATTGAGCTTGCTGAAGGTTTACAAGAGAAAAAGCAGGCTAGTATTGCTGATATGATTGTGGCACAGTCTCCGGCTATTAAATTAGTGTTAATTGCTGGACCATCTTCGGCAGGAAAAACGACATTTACGAAACGATTGTGTACACAACTGCGTATTAATGATCGTAAACCGTTGATGTTATCTCTAGATGATTATTTCTATGAAAGAAGTAAAACCCCGAAATTACCGAATGGTGATTATGATTTTGAGTCGATAGCCGCATTGGATATTGACCTGTTTAATGAAAATATTCGTGACCTCTATGAAGGCAAGGCCGTTCATTTACCGACATTCCATTTTACTGATGGTTCTAGGACTTTTAGAGATGATGCCGTACAGTTGGAATCTAATTCTATTGTTGTGGTAGAAGGATTGCATGCCCTTAATGATGATTTAAGTCGCATTGTACCTCGCTATGAAAAGATAAAAATTTATTTAGGTGCATTAACTCAGTTAGCTATTAATGATCACAATCGTATTTCTACCTCTGATACTCGTTTAGTTCGTCGTTTAGTGCGCGATTTTAAATTTAGAGGGGCTAATGCGCAACGAACGTTTAAAATGTGGCGAGATGTACGAAAAGGGGAGAAAACAAATATTTTCCCTTTTCAAGAGGATGCGGATATCATATTTAATTCAGCTCTTATTTATGAGTTGCCAGTATTGAAGAAAGAGGCAATGCCATTATTAGAATCTGTTTCAAAAGATGATGAATATTATCCGTTGGCACACCATTTGATTCGCTTTCTATCACCATTTAAGGAATTGGACGGCTCTTTTGTTCCGAAGAGAAGTTTGTTGCGAGAGTTTATTGGTAATGATAACTAAGATTACGGTAAGAAAAATTTAGGTGTAAAATTTGATTTATGATAAAAGGTTAATTTAATAAAAATAGTTGTGTCATAACTCTCGTAGTTGGATATATAGTGTGGTATATAATAAAAGACCGTCCAAGCAGTGTGAACTGTCCCCTAACGTTAGAATACTAGGTCTAACATTAGGGGGAGAGTTCAGTGCTTAGGCGGTCTTCTATATGTTGTTATAGTTACATGTCATTACTTTGGGTCATGCCCCCAATAGGGAGGAAAGAAGTTCTCATCATTGTGTTTTCTTTTGTTTGGCAGGGGTAATAGATCCATCGGCCTCAACAAATTCCACACGGTCTAACGTTTGGGTCACTTGACCACGAATGAATCCGAGGTAGATATCATATAACTTTTTCTTTTCAGCGAGTTCTGCTTCTGTAAGAGGTTGGCCAGATTTTTTTTTATGGGCTAGCTCATTAATGCGTTTTATTGTATCGTTAATATTCATGGGTAACTCCTAATATAATTACATGGCAAGGATAAATGAGGTTATACCTGTTGTATATTGGTAAAAATACTGTCACTATGATTTTCATCGGTTATTATTGTACCATAGGTATGCTGTTTTTCAATATACTACTTGTTTTTGATATAGACTAAAAGTGTTCATACATAGACTAGAAGCGATGAATACTATATAATTGTGAATGTATAATAGAAAGCATTATAGTACTTTCACAAGTGTAGAAAGGAGCATCATGCGTGTAACGAAAGCGATTAAAGCGGAGCAACTCCGTATATTAGAAAAAACGTATTTTGATGCGAAACCGGCATTAGAATATTCCAATGATTTTGAATTATTAGTAGCCGTTGTGCTCTCTGCACAATGCACGGACGAACGTGTAAATATTGTAACTCGCCGTATTTTCCCTGAATTAAATACACCAGCAGCGATGTTATCCATTGGTGTCAAAAAACTGGAAATGCTCATCAAGGATTGTGGACTCTACAAATCAAAGGCTAATAATTTGATTAAGACCTGCGATATTTTGGTGCATCAATATAAGGGGGAGGTACCTCACGAATTCGAGCAGCTCATTGAATTACCAGGGGTAGGACGCAAGACGGCGAATGTGGTCGTGTCTGTTCTATATGGTACACCAGCAATCGCTGTAGATACTCATGTATTCCGTGTATCTAATCGATTAAAATTAGGCGTAGCCTCCACACCAGAGGAAATGGAATTAAAATTACAAAAAGCCATTCCAAAGGATAAATGGAGTGCAGCTCATCATTGGTTAATTTATCATGGACGTCGCCTCTGCAAGGCACGTAAACCATTATGTGGGGAATGTATGCTGGCGCATGTATGCCCATCCGCCGGAAAGGTTGTGTAATATGTTAGAAAAATATCAATCCATTATTGAATTATATAAATCTCATAATTTGGAAGGCATCGATATGGTAAACGAATTGATGCGTTTCCAAGCACTAGATCAATTGGTTTCCTCTAATGCACATGCTCGCGAGTGGGGATTAACATCGGAGGCTCTCTATAAATTGGCAGAACGTTCTACCTCAGAGGCATTTGGTCCAATACCATATGATGAAGAAACGATGACTAAAATTTATGGTCCATCTTTCGCGATTAATCTTATTGATTTTATTACTGATACAGATTATTTAGAGGGCATTGATGCTGGTCATCAATGGGAAACTCCTATTCGTGAAAGCATCGAAGCTCACAAGGATACAGATCATCTTGTATTGTTCGCCTATGTAGAAGAATATGCGTGCATGATAGAGGAGATTTTACAATCCTTTGAGCCTAAGAAGGTAGTGCTCTATACAGCATCTCCTGTATGCTATAGCGTATTGTCTCGTCTATATCCAATGGCGCAAATCATTAATCGTTGGCCACATGCTAGTTACTTTGATCATATTGTGACTGCATCTGTGGGCATGTTTAAACCATGTGAAGATATTGTAGAAGAAGTGGCCAATGGTCTTAATAATCTCGTACAATATGGCACAGCACGTTTGTTTGTACCATCTACTATGGCGCAAGCACAAGTAGGCCTAAATAAAATGGCTCTACAATTCTTCCTTACACAAAAGCGGATTGAAAAAATCTGTGAATGGGCACCACTAGGGGCTTATGAAATTATTTATGGACCGGCCGATGTAAAGAAAATGAACATCGGTGTTCGTGAATTTGATGGCAACGAATGGAAGGAAACGGCATTCATTAAATTGCCACATGGCGTATTTGGTGATATGACGGTATTTACTGTACTTAATTATGCACTATCTCTGCGATCTATATTATTACCGGGGGGGCAAATGGATCCCACATTAGGTCAAGATGGTATCTATTCTTTAGACAGTCGTGTGCCAGTGACTACACGTACAAGTTTCGCGGCAGAAGGTGCGTATATGGTAGCTTTCAAACAAGATGGTGAAGATGTAGAGGTAGTATTAACTACACAAGCACCGGACCAAGGTGTATACTGGATGTTCCCCGATCAAGAATTGGCATACCTATGGTATACCTATTTCACGAGTACCATTGGGAAAACAATTATGGCCCATATTACACATATTGCAAGAACAGAAGAGGGGTTCGGTTATTTCTTGGGGAATTGTCGACGTTCTATATTAAATGTAAATGATGAAGCTGCCTTGATTGAATCTGTTACTAAAGGACAAGTGGCGTATGCGGAAGCGATTACCAAAGCCCAAGAATCATGGCAACACACAATTGATACGGTGGCCACTAAGGTTGTACCTTTGGTAGAATCCATTGATTTAGAGGCCTATACAGATAACAATTAATAGATGGGTCATCATGGATTAAGTATTAAATAATTATTGGTAAAGTCTGTTTTATTTAATCGTTGGTCCATGATGAAGACAAATTAATGTATTGATTATATAGTAGATTCGTTAATCGTATACGTGGTAGAAAATATAGGACTTGACATATGGTGTACACTATATAGTGTAGGCATAAATAAATCATAGATTTAATATTGCCCCATTTCGCCATTAGTTAATAGCAAAATCTATTAACGTTACGAATGAGAGGAGGGTAACTCATGGCAGTTATCAATTTTGAAATCTTCAATGTGCTAGGCACACTTTCTGAAGATAAAGACGGTTGGAAAAAACAATTAACATGTACAAGTTGGGGCAAATACAATCCTAAATTTGACCTTCGTTCCTGGGACAGTGAATACACAGGTATGAAGAAAGGTATTACCTTAAATTTAGAAGAAATTATTGCCTTACGGGATCTTTTAAATGAAATTAATTTAGAAGAAGTTCTTGAAGCAGCCATTGCAGAAAAGCAAGCTTCTAAAGAATAAAAATCAGCGGTACTGCTGACTAAACTATTGCATTTAAGGGTTCATCGTGCTATAATCTATAAGAATAATATTGGAATGCTGGAAAGAGGTGTATAGAATGAAACAAGGTATTCATCCAGACTATAAAGAAGCTATAGTTACTTGCGGTTGCGGTAACTCTTTCAAAACTGGTTCCGTTAAAGGTGACCTTCGTGTAGACGTATGCTCTAAATGTCATCCGTTCTTTACTGGTCAACAACGTGCGGCTCAAGCTCGTGGTCGTATTGAACAATTTAACAAACGTTACGGTAAATAATATCGTACTGTTACTTAGCATGTATATGGCAGAGCTTAGAGCTCTGCCTATATTTGTTTAATAGAGGAGACGTTTGTGACTACAGAACGGATTAAAAAATTTGTTGGAGGTCAGGCTGTCATCGAAGGTGTGATGATGCGTGGCCCTGGATATACAGCGACAGCGGTACGTGAACCATCTGGTTCCATTGTTGTCAACAAGGAAGCGACTACATCTATTTCGGATCGATTTCCTATTTTAAAGAAACCTTTTTTACGAGGCTGTGTGTCCTTATATGAATCACTCATCATTGGTATGAAAGCATTGTCTTTCTCTGCCAAGGCTGCCGGTGAAGACGATGAGGAAATGAGTAATACTGAGATTGCCATGACTATGGCGTTCTCGACAGTTGTAGCAATTGCATTGTTTTTGGCATTGCCTACGTATGCAACGAAATGGATTCCTGGTATCGGGGATAATCATGTAGCATTGAACTTAGTAGAGGGTGTGATTCGCCTCGTATTGTTTTTATTATATATATGGGCCATTGGCTTAACGGCAGATATTAAACGGGTCTTTCAGTATCACGGGGCGGAACATAAAACTATCCACACCTATGAAAGTGACATGGAACTGACCGTTGAAAATGTACGTAAC
The DNA here is from genome assembly GCF_032970865.1 of Veillonella absiana. Taxonomy (NCBI): domain Bacteria; kingdom Bacillati; phylum Bacillota; class Negativicutes; order Veillonellales; family Veillonellaceae; genus Veillonella; species Veillonella absiana. Next base: position 95,700 of record NZ_JAWJZB010000003.1, read on the forward strand.
CATTCACGTTTACATGCCCGTTGCGGTACGAATTTCTTGCTCATCGTTATGGTGGTCAGCATTTTCGTATTTGCGTTCCTCGGTTGGCCAAATCTATTGGAACGTATTGTATCTCGCGTATTATTGATGCCTGTGGTGGCGGGGATTTCCTATGAAATGATTCGCATTGCTGGTCGTAGCGAGAACTCAATTGTGAAAGCACTCATCACACCAGGTTTATGGTTGCAATATATGACAACACGTGAGCCTGATGATGATCAAATAGAAGTAGCTATTCGTGCTCTTCAAGAAGTACGACCTAGCGAAGAAGATGCATATGAAGAAGATTAGGAGTTAATCAGATTTATGTTAGTAGATAAATTACAAGTTATTGAAGACAAATTTATGGACCTTGAGCAACGCATCAGTGACCCTGAAATCATTGCACGTCAACAAGAATGGCAAAAATTGACTCGCCAACATGCGTCCCTTACAGATACGGTGGAAACTTTCAGAACCTATAAAAAAGTTTTATCTGGCCTGGACGAAGCGATGGAGGTTTTAGAAGATAAATCTCTTGATGAAGATTTCCGTGCCATGGCGCAAGAGGAATTAAAAGAGTTGAAGGAACAACGTGAAGAGCTAGAAGAAAAACTTCACATTTTGTTGTTACCAAAAGACCCTAATGATGATAAAAATATTATCATTGAAATTCGTGGTGGTGCAGGTGGTGATGAAGCCGCATTATTTGCCGGTGACTTGTTCCGTATGTATACAAAATATGCGGAAACGCAAGGGTGGAAGTGCGATATCATTGATGCTAATGAACCGGAACTGGGTGGTTTCAAAGAGGTTGTATTCTCTGTTGATGGCGATAGTGTATATTCTAAAATGAAATTCGAATCTGGCGTACATCGTGTACAACGTGTACCAGCAACTGAAACACAAGGTCGTGTTCATACATCTACTGTAACGGTAGCGGTATTGCCAGAAATGGAAGAGGTTGATGTTGAAATCAACGAAAAAGATCTTCAAATCGATACATACCGTGCCAGTGGTGCCGGTGGTCAGCATATTAATAAAACAGAATCTGCTGTACGTATTACTCACATCCCATCAGGTATTGTTGTAGCTTGTCAGGACCAACGTTCTCAGCTCAAAAACCGTGATAAAGCGATGAAAGTATTGCGTGCACGCTTGCAAGATAAGGCAGACCAAGAGGCCGCATCTACTGTAGCCGCTGACCGTAAGAGTCAAGTTGGTACTGGTGACCGTAGTGAACGTATTCGTACCTATAACTACCCTCAAGGTCGTGTGACAGATCATCGTATCAATTTAACATTGTACAAATTAGATGCCATTTTAAATGGTGACCTTGATGAACTCATTCAAGGCCTTGTAGCAGCTGACCAAGCTGCTAAAATGCAAGGAGCAGCAAATAATGAATAAGGAGATTTGGACTGTCGGTCGTATTCTCCAATGGACAGAGCAGTATTTTCGTAGCAAGGAGATGGATTCACCTCGACTTGATGGGGAAGTACTGCTTTCTCATATATTAGGGAAAGATCGTATTTATTTATATACTCACTATGACCAACCTTTAGTGCAAGAGGAGTTAGACGCTTTTCGTCCACTTGTACAAGAACGTGCAAAGGGCCGTAGCGTGGCCAGTATTATTGGGGAAAAGGACTTTATGGGGCTTACCTTTAAGGTAAATGAACATGTACTGATTCCGCGTCCTGATACGGAAACCTTAGTGGAATACGTATTAGATACATTACCTAAGGATTTTTCTGGACGTATTCTCGATGTATGCAGTGGCCCAGGCACGATTCTGTTGAGCTTATTACATTATTTACCACAGGCAAGTGGAATGGGCTTGGAATTATCAATACAGGCATTACAGGTAGCAGAGCAGAATCGTAATCAATTACAGCTTGCTGAGCGCAGTATATTTAAACATTCTGATATGTTCAAGGCTATTGAACATTCTGGTGAAAGCTTTGACGTCATCGTTTCCAATCCACCGTATATTACATCAGCAGATATGAGAATATTAGCACCAGAGGTGTTGGCGGAACCACATATGGCCCTTGAAGGTGGCGCAGATGGCCTTGATTTCTATCGTATATTAGTAGCTAATAGTGGTCAGTACCTCGTGCCTGGTGGCATATTAGCTATGGAGATTGGTATACATCAGGGAGATGACGTACGTCAATTGTTAGAAGCTACAGGTCAATTTCACGAGATTCAGTATTGTAAGGATTTAGCTGGGATTAATCGCGTTATAGTAGCAAAACGTATGTAAGGTGGTGTCTATATGGACAAAGAACAATTGAATAGTTCAGCTCAAATCAAGAGCGATATCATCACACAAGTAGTTCAAGAGCCATCTAGAGGCATGCTAATACAATTAGGGGCAGCCATTCGGAATGGGAAATTGGTGGCAATTCCCACGGAAACAGTATATGGATTAGGGGCCAATGGCCTCGATCCAGAGGCCATGGACCGTATTTATGCAGCTAAAGGACGCCCATCTGATAATCCACTGATTCTTCATGTACCCGATGCAGAAAGTATCAAACCGTTGGTATTAGAGGTAACGAAAACAGCGCAAAAATTAATGGATGCTTTTTGGCCAGGTCCATTGACCATAACATTACCTAAATCAGACCTCGTACCTGATCGTGCTACTGGTGGATTACCTCGGGTGGCATTACGTTGCCCAGATCATGCTATCTGTCATGAGTTATTGGTAGCAGTTGGCGTTCCTGTGGCAGCACCCAGTGCGAATATATCTGGGCGACCAAGTCCCACAACGGCAGAGGATGTGTATCATGATATGAATGGTCGCATTGAGTATATTTTAGACGATGGCCCCTGTACAATTGGCGTGGAATCGACTGTAGTTGAGGTTCATGATGATGCCGTCACCATTTTGCGGCCCGGTGGTATTACGAAGGAAATGCTAGAAACTGTAGTCGCTCATGTGGATTATGATCCGAATCTGGTCACTGGAAAGACTGTTCCAAAGGCACCAGGTATGAAGTATAAACACTATGCACCAGATTCTCCTATGATTACCTTTGTAGGGGACGATAGGAATGTGGCAGAGGCGATTAAACAGAGCTTAATAGAATCTGATACGTCATTATTAGATACACAAACGAAGCATTCAATAAGAACGGTACAGTCAAAAATTGGTTTATTACTGAGCCAAGAGGTATTTGAATTACTCGGTTCAGATATTACAGATGATAAACAATATTATTGTATTGTATATGGTTCATCATTAGACTATGTGGCTTTGGCACATAGCTTTTACAAATCACTATTACTATTCAATGAAGCTGGCGTTACGCGTATTTTAGCACAAGGTGTATTATCTGAAGGTATCGGTGTAGCTATTATGAATCGCATGGAAAAGGCAAGTAATAAACATGTGATATATGTATAAAAAATTTTGCTAATCTTTGGTATACTAGAGATGATGAAATTTTATATGCTTTCATTAGAATTGTACTATGAAATATTAGAAATAAAGGTTGTCCCTTTGAGATGTATTTTTGTTTCTACATATTGGAGTTATTTGGTATAATGTATAAATAGCCATCAGGTTATTTGTACTGAAAAGGATGTAACAATGCATATTTTATTTGTTTGTACCGGCAATACATGCCGAAGTCCTATGGCGGAAGGCTTAACAAGAGAGCTTGCCAAACAAGAGGGCAAAGCAGTAGAAACAATTTCTGCAGGCCTATTTGCAGCATATGGTGCATTACCTACAGAGGAAGCTGTGAAAGCAGTTGCTTCTATCGTGGATATTTCAGAACATCGCTCTAGACCATTAACAATGGAACTAGTGAATGCAGCTGATTTAATTATCGGTATGACAAAGGAGCATAAATCTGTACTACTTCGTCAGTTTCCGTTTCTTGAGTCTAAAATTAAAACTTTAGCTGAATGGGGTGGCAGTGAAGGTGAAGTGGCAGATCCATTTGGTCAGAGTCAAGAGGTATATGATGCGTGTGCAACGCAAATACAAGATTTGGTAACAAAAGGCCTTAGTGCAGTTGATGGTGAATAATAGGGGTGACAAAATGAAAGTAGCAATTGGTTGTGATCATGGTGGCTTACATTTAAAAGAAGATATTAAATCTCTTTTGGCCGATGGAGGTTACGAAGTAACTGATTTTGGTACAAATAGTACTGATTCTGTTGATTATCCTGATATTGCAGTTCCTGTAGCAAATGCTGTGGCGAACGGCGAATTTGACCGTGGCATCTTGATTTGTGGAACTGGTATCGGCATTGGTATTGCTGCGAATAAGGTAAAAGGTATTCGTGCTGCGCTTTGTCATGACACATTCTCTGCTCATGCATCTCGTGAACATAATAATGCTAACATTTTAACAATGGGGGAACGCATTATTGGTCCGGGTCTAGCTAGAGACATTGTGAAAATTTGGTTAACTACTGAATTTGAAGGTGGCCGACATGAACGTCGTGTCGCTAAAATTGCAGATATTGAAGAATAGATTTTAGGAGGACATTATGAGTTTTTTAGCAAAACAAGATCCAAATGTGAAAGCTGTTATTGATCAAGAATTAATGCGTCAACGCGACAAATTAGAAATGATTGCGTCTGAGAACTTTGTATCTCAAGCAGTTATGGAAGCACAAGGTAGTGTTTTAACTAATAAATATGCAGAAGGTTACCCAGGAAAACGTTATTATGGCGGTTGTGAAAATGTTGACGTTATCGAAACTCTTGCTATTGAAAGAGCAAAACGTCTATTTGGTGCTGAACATGCAAATGTACAACCACATTCTGGTTCCCAAGCAAACTTTGGCGTATACTTTGCTTTGTTACAACCTGGTGACACTATTGTAGGCATGAATTTGTCTCATGGTGGTCATTTGACTCATGGATCTCCTGTAAACGTATCTGGTAACTACTTTAATGTAGTACCTTACGGTGTAGATGCAGATACTCAACAAATCGACTATGAAGAATTCCGCAAAGTAGTATTGGAAGCAAAACCTAAATTGGTTATCGCTGGTGGTAGTGCCTATAGTCGTATTATCGACTTTGAAAAGATGGCAGCTGTTGTTCATGAAGTTGGTGCTATTTTCATGGTAGATATGGCTCACTTTGCTGGCCTAGTAGCTGCTGGTTTACATCCAAATCCAGTGGAATATGCTGACGTTGTAACAACTACAACTCATAAAACATTACGTGGTCCTCGTGGTGGTTTGATTCTTTGCAAAGAAGAATATGCAAAACAAATCGATAAAGCCATCTTCCCTGGCATCCAAGGTGGCCCATTGATGCATGTGATTGCAGCAAAAGCAGTGGCACTTGGTGAAGCATTACAACCAGAATTCAAAGTATATGCACAACAAGTTATCGATAATGCTAAGACATTGGCCGCAGCACTTCAAAAAGAAGGATTAACAATTGTTTCTGGTGGTACTGATACACATGTTATGCTTGTAGACGTTCGTAATACTGGTTTAACTGGTAAAGATGCAGAACATTTATTAGATGAAATCGGTATTACATGTAATAAGAATACAATTCCATTCGATCCAGCTAGCCCATTTGTAACTAGCGGTATTCGCCTTGGCACACCAGCATTAACAACTCGTGGTTTAAAAGAAAAAGATATGGAAGAAATTGCATCTATCATTGCAGCAGTATTGAAAAATCCAGAAGACAAAGCTGTACAAGAAGATGCTCGTAAACGCGTAGATGCATTAACAGCAGCATATCCATTGTACTAATTAGTAAGTTAGTACATGATAATCATTGGATTGTGAATAGATCTTTGCAAAATAAAGTTTTATTATAGTTCATCCACTTATTATAGATATAACGACACCTTTCTTCGGATTTGTGTCGTTTTTCTATGTAAATTACGTGTAAATCTTTAAATTTTTTGTCATTTGTATTAATATATAGTATGAGATAGAAGAGTACATGTTGTAGAAGTAGTCATTTTTAGGAGGCACCGTCATGAATGTAAATGTAATGACACATCCGTTGATTCAACACAAAGTTACGCTAATGCGTGATGAAAACACAGGCTCTAAAGATTTTCGTCAATTATTAGATGAAATTACCTTATTGATGGGCTATGAAATTACCAGAAGCCTTCCATTGGAAGACGTGGAAGTTCAAACGCCTCTAACTAAGATGGTCGGTAAACGTATTGCTGGTAAAAAAGTGGGTATTATTCCAATCTTACGTGCTGGCTTAGGTATGGTAAATGGGATGTTAGAATTGATCCCAACTGCTAAGGTTGGTCATGTTGGTTTATACCGTGATCCAGCAACTTTAAAACCAGTAGAATATTATTGCAAATTACCTAGTGATGTGGGTGAACGCGATTTTATCGTCACAGATCCAATGCTTGCTACAGGAGGTAGTGCATCTGCAGCTATTACATTATTGAAAGAAAAAGGTGCTAAAAACATTAAATTGATGTGTTTAGTAGCGGCACCTGAAGGTGTTGAAGAAGTAAATAAACAACATCCTGATGTGCAGATTTTTGTGGCAGCACTAGATGAAAAATTAAATGAACACGGATACATTCTTCCTGGCTTGGGAGATGCTGGTGATCGTATTTTCGGTACTAAATAATTAAATATTTGTAGCCCCCAATATAATCTTTTGCTCGGAACGCCTTCGGCGTAATGTCGCTACAAGATTATATTGGGGGCTCTTTATTTCCTTATTTGTCAGAAAATACGATCGCAGTATAGGTGAGCTAGGTAGAAATGTATCCGTGTTAGGGATAGAGCGGGAGGAGATGGAGTTTTTGTTCTGCCATATGCTTGGAGGTGGGGGAACCGTACGGATTTGCCTGTATTCGTGTGTGGTCAGCGCTAAAGGGTAGAGTAATTTAGGTGCATTTTATCATACGGCTTAGAATGATTGGTACTATATGGAGTATTTAGTTGATATGGAACTCGCAAGATGGAACTCGCAAGATGTATGTGTTTTAAATAAATTTTACTTGAAGATTTTTGTTATAGGGGGTAAAATACATGTGTAGAGGGATTTTTTTGATTTAGCTGGGACTTAATTTGCTTAGGTGGGACGTAAATGATGATGGTGTAATCGAATAACTAGTGTATTTAGTACTTAGATTATATTGACGTTGTGTTTCTAATAGTGAATAATGTCCGGTCTTATAGGAAATGGGGTGGATCATGAATGAATTAATAGAGATTTATAAACGTATCGCGCCAGAGCTTATGGATGTTGTGGAGGAACGATATGTTCTATTAAATCACATTTCTTATTCTCAACCTGTAGGACGTCGTATGTTGTCTGGTCTTAGCAAATTGTCGGAACGGATTGTGCGATCCCATGTGGAGTTGATGAAGGACAATGGGCTGGTTGAATTTACGCAGCAGGGGATGGTGCTTTCAGAAGAAGGAAAAGCATTATTACCAAAACTAGGTAGTGCCTTGCATGAGCTAAATAAAATCAACGAGTTAGAGGTCTTGATTCAACAGGCCTTGCAATTAGATAAGGTGGTCATTACAAGCGGTGATGGTCAAACGATGCTGAAACAATTGGGTTTTACAGCGGCCAAGGAACTGCAGGATATCATGGAAGCTCATGATATTATCGCCGTCAGTGGTGGTAGTACGATGGCTGCTATGGCCGATGCGATGCCTCAGAAAAAAATTCAACCTACCGTGATTCCCGCTCGTGGCGGAATTGGTGAACGCGTTGAATACCAAGCAAATGTAATTGCTGCAGTACTAGCAGAACAATTACAAGGTAATTATAAAATGCTTCATCTACCCGATGGATTATCGGAGGATTCGTTGAAAGTTCTGTTACAGATGGAACCACAAATCAAAGAAATCGAGGAACTATCTAATGAAACGGACATATTGATCTTTGGTATTGGTCAGGCCATGCATATGGCGAACCAACGACATTTGAGCAAAGAGTTAAAAGACTATTTGGAACAAAAACAAGCTGTCGGCGAGGCCCTAGGTCATTACTGTACGATGGATGGTGATATTGTGTATGCTAGCAATAATGTGGGCATTACACTGGAATCTATCAAGGATATCCCACATGTTATCGCAGTGGCTGGAGGCAGGGAAAAATCTATGGCCATCATCGGTATCATGAGGGCTTGTAAAAAAGGCATGCTTATCATTGATGACAAAGCCGCCGAAGGCATTGCAGAAATTTTGCAATTACGTTAATTCGTTATTGTTGATGTTTTGTAATTGTGTCAATTAGGTTTTATATGACATTTGTCATAAACATATAATGTATCATAAATTTTAGTTTAGTTTTAGTCGAGGAGGACATAACAATGGCAGTAAAAGTTGGTATTAATGGTTTTGGTCGTATTGGTAAATGTGTAGTTCGTGCAGCTATTAATAATCCGGATATCGAAGTTGTAGCTATTAATGCAACAGGTGATAACGAAGGTACTGCATTATTGTTAAAATACGATTCCGTTCATGGTACAATTCCTAACGAAGTAACAGCTGACGAAAATTATATCATCGTGGACGGCAAAAAAATTCGTGTATTCCATGACCGTGATGCTTCTAAATTACCTTGGTCTGAAGAAGGCGTTGAAATCGTTATTGAATGTACAGGTAAATACCGTGATGCAGAAGAAGCAAAAGTTCATTTGAATCAACCAACAGTTAAAAAAGTATTGATTTCTTCCCCTGGTAAAAACGAAGATTTAACAATGGTTATGGGCGTTAACCAAGACGCTTATGATCCAGCTAAACATCACATCATTTCCAATGCTAGTTGTACTACAAACTGCTTGGCACCATTTGCAAAAGTATTGCTTGATAACTTCGGTATCAAACGCGGTTTGATGACTACAATTCATTCCTATACAAATGACCAAAAAATCCTAGATGCTCGTCATAAAGACCCTCGTCGTGCTCGTGCAGCAGCGATGTCTATTATCCCTACAACAACTGGTGCTGCTAAAGCCGTTGCATTAGTATTGCCTGCATTGAAAGGTAAATTGGATGGTTTCGCATTGCGCGTTCCTACTCCAGACGTATCTGCTACTGATTTGGTGGCTGAACTTGAAAAACCAGCTACTAAAGAAGAAATCAACGAAGCATTCCGCAAAGCAGCTGCTGGCGAATTGAAAGGCATCCTTGGTGTATCTGATGTGCCATTGGTTTCTTGCGACTTTGGTAGCGATTCCCGTAGCTCCATTGTTGATGCTGATTTAACAATGGTTATGGACGGTAACATGGTAAAAGTAGTTTCCTGGTACGATAACGAATGGGGCTACTCTGAACGTTTGATCGATATGGCTATTTTTGTAGCAAGTAAAGGTTTATAATCCGTAGCGGAGGCATAGAACATGAAATTAACAATTAATGATGTGCAAGTAGCAGGTAAAAAGGTATTTGTCCGCGTTGACTTTAATGTACCTATGAAAGACGGTGTCATCACTGATGACACTCGTATCCGTGCTGCGATCCCTACGATTCAATATTTAATGGAACAAGGTGCAGTTGTTATTTTAGGATCCCATTTTGGTCGTCCAAAAGGGGATCGGAAACCAGAAATGACATTAGCCCCTTGTGCTAAACATTTAGCTGAACTTCTTGGTAAACCAGTAGCCTTTACAGATGATTGCATTGGTGAAGCTGTAGAAGCTGCTATCGCTAAACTTAAAGGTGGCGAAGTTATTTTATTGGAAAACTTGCGTTACCATATTGAAGAAGAAAAAAATGAACCAAACTTCGCTAAACAATTAGCTAGTTTGGCAGATGTTGCTATCAATGATGCTTTCGGTGTATCTCACCGCAAAGCAGCCTCCGTTGTTGGCATTGCTGACTATATCCCAATGGCGGCAGGTTTCTTACTCAAAAAAGAAATCGAAGCATTAGGTGCAGCTGTATATAATCCAGAGAAACCAGTAGCAGCTATTATTGGTGGCGCAAAAGTAAGCGATAAAATCTCTGTAATTTCTAACTTACTTCCAAAAGTAGACGTTATGATCATCGGTGGTGGTATGGCTAATGCATTTATCGCAGCCCAAGGTTGCAATGTTGGTAAATCCTTATTGGAAGAAGGCCAAAAAGATGTGGCTACCGATTTAGTAATGGAAGCTCGCGTAGCTGGTGCGCGTCTATTGACTCCAATTGATGCTGTTGTGGCTGATGCTTTCAGCAATGAAGCAAATACAAAAATCGTAGACGTGGAAAATATTGAAGATGATTGGATGATTTTGGATATCGGTCCTAAATCTCGTGAATTATTCGGAGATGCGTTAAAACCTATGAAAACTATCATTTGGAATGGTCCTATGGGCGTATTCGAAATGGATAAGTTTGCAGCTGGCACAAATGCAATTGCGAAAGCAGTGGCAGAGTCTGACGGTTTAACTATCGTTGGCGGTGGTGATTCTGTTGCCGCTATTGAAAAGAGCGGTTTAGCAGATCAAGTATCTCATATTTCTACAGGTGGCGGTGCATCTCTTGAATTCTTGGAAGGTAAAGAATTACCTGGTATTGCAGCGTTAACTGAGGCTTAATATGAGAAAACCAATTATTGCAGGAAACTGGAAAATGAATGGTACCATTACAGAGGCAACTATCTTGGTGGAGGAATTGAAATCCTTACTAGGAACAGAGGAATTGCCATGTGATGTGGTGCTATGTCCTCCATTTACTACATTAGCTACTGTTCTTGATTTAGTAGATGAAACACTAATTGGTGTAGGTGCACAGAATATGGATTACCATGAGTCTGGCGCTTTCACTGGTGAGGTGTCTCCCGCTATGATTACTGAGGTAGGCGCACAATATGTCATCCTAGGTCATTCTGAGCGCCGTGAATACTATGGTGAAACAGATGCGGCGGTGAATGCTAAAATCAAGGCGGCCTTTCAATATGATTTGACACCCATAGTCTGTGTTGGTGAAAGTCTCGAACAACGAGAAGCAAACCATACAAAGGCTTGGATCGAAGGTCAATTAGAGGGTGCTTTCAAAGATATTCCTAAAGAGGAAGCTATGGAAACGGTTATCGCCTATGAACCAATTTGGGCTATTGGTACAGGTAAAACGGCTACAGCGGACCAAGCTGAAGAGGTATGTCGTGATATCCGTAAAAAAATGGCTCATCTCTATGATGTTGAAACGGCTGAGGCTATTCGTATTCAATACGGCGGCAGTGTTAAAGGTAGTAATGCAAAAGAATTATTGAGTGAACCGAATATTGACGGGGCACTCGTTGGTGGGGCCTCATTGATAGCGGCTGATTTTAAAGCTATCATTGATGGCACGAAATAATAGATAGGAAGGATTGGACATGGCCAAACTAACAGCGCCTGTTATGCTCTGTATCCTCGATGGATTTGGAATGGGCGATATAGGTGATCAAACGAATGCGGTGGTGCAAGCGCATCCAACCAATTTCAATCATTTGTGGAATACGTATCCTCATACATCTTTAGAGGCATCAGGTCTATCGGTAGGTCTACCGAAAGGTCAGATGGGTAACTCTGAGGTAGGACATCTCAATTTAGGTTCTGGCCGTATTGTATATCAAGATTTAACACGTATCACAAAAGACGTGGAGGATGGCGAGTTCTACAAGCGTCCAGTCATTCAAAAATTATATCAACATGCGAAGCAACACCGATTACACTTAATTGCCCTCATTTCTGATGGCAATGTACACTGTTCTCTTGACCACGTGAAAGCCGTTATTTTAGGGGCTAAAACAGAGGGCATTAAAGAGGTCTATGTACATGCATTACTAGATGGTCGTGATGTGGCACCTAAATCTGCTATGGAATACATAAACGATTTAGAACATTACATGAGTACTATCGGTGTCGGTTCTATTGCTACTGTAGCAGGTCGATTCTACGCCATGGACCGCGATAATCGTTGGGAACGTGTAGAACTGGCATATCGCGCTATGGTAGAGGGTGATGGCCCTGTTGCAAATAGCGTAAAAGAAGCCATCGATTACTCCTACTTTAGAGATGTGGTGGACGAATTCATCGTACCTACCATCTTAAATCCGAAGGGTATGATTCAAGACGGTGATGCCGTAATGTTCTGTAATTTCCGACCTGACCGTGGTCGTGAGCTAACAAAGGCTCTGGTACTTGATGATTTCGATGGATTTAAACGAGATAAGCTCGATATTTATATGGCGACTATGACAAAATACGAAGATAATTTGCCAGTCGACATTGTGTACGAAAAGGACGTTTTGCCAAAAACATTAGGCGAAGTATTGAGTGCGGGTGGTTATCGTCAGCTCCGCATTGCGGAAACGGAAAAATATGCTCATGTAACATACTTCTTTAATGGTGGCAAAGAGGTTCCATTCGATGGTGAGGACCGTATTTTGGTAAATTCACCAAAGGTTACGACCTATGATCTACAACCTGAAATGAGTGCCTATGAGGTTACTGATAAGGTGGTAGAGGCCATCGAAGCTGAGAAATATGACATGATTATCTTGAACTTTGCCAACCCAGATATGGTGGGGCATACAGGTGTATTCGAGGCCGCTGTGAAAGCTATTAAGGCAGTAGACACTTGCTTGGGCAGAATTTCTGAGGCAATTCTTAAGAAACATGGTCACTTGTTGGTAACAGCGGATCATGGCAATTCAGAGGTTATGGTAAACCATGAAACTAATGAACCACATACTGCGCATACAACAAATTTAGTACCTCTCATCTTGGTGAGTGATACACATAAACAAGATACATTAATACCTGGTAAACTCTGTGATATCGCACCGACAATGCTTGCATTGGGTGGTATTGAAAAACCAGAGGAAATGACTGGACATAAATTATTTTAAGCTTTCAATATGGAGGAATGAAGAATGGCAGCAATTGAACAAGTATTTGCTAGAGAAATTTTGGATTCTCGCGGAAATCCAACAGTAGAAGTAGAAGTATGTTTGGAAGATGGTACAATTGCCACTGCAGACGTTCCATCTGGTGCCTCTACTGGTATGTACGAAGCCGTTGAATTGCGTGATGGCGACAAATCCCGTTACAATGGCAAAGGCGTATTACAAGCTGTGGATAATGTAAATGCTAAAATTGGCCCTGCTATCATCGGTTATGATGCCACAGAACAAGTAGCCATCGACCAATTGATGATGAAATTAGACGGCACAGATAATAAAGGTAACTTTGGGGCAAACGCTATTTTAGGCGTATCCATGGCCGTAGCTCGTGCAGCAGCAATGTCCCTTGATTTGCCATTGTTCCAATATTTAGGCGGTTTTAATGCGAAAGAATTGCCAGTGCCAATGATGAATATTTTGAATGGTGGTGCTCATGCAGATAATAATGTGGATTTACAAGAATTCATGATTATGCCTGTAGGTGCTAAGAGCCTTAGCGAAGCGCTTCGTAGCTGTGCAGAAGTCTATCATACATTGAAATCCGTATTGCATGACAAAGGTTTGAGCACTGCTGTAGGCGACGAAGGTGGATTCGCTCCAAACTTGGGTTCCAATGAAGAAGCGTTGGAAATTATTTGTGAAGCTATCAAACAAGCTGGTTATGAACCAGGTAGCGATTTCAAATTAGCTATCGATGCCGCATCCTCTGAATTCTATAAGGATGGTAAATACAACTTAGCTGGCGAAGGTAAAGTAAAAACTGCAGAAGAAATGGTTGAATTCTATGCTTACCTTACTGAAAAATATCCAATCGTATCCATCGAAGACGGTTTGGCTGAAGAAGATTGGGACGGTTGGAAACTATTAACTGATCGCATCGGTGATAAAGTTCAATTGGTAGGCGATGATTTGTTCGTAACAAATACAAAACGCTTGTCTAAAGGTATCGAACTTGGCGTTGGTAACTCCATTTTGGTAAAAGTAAACCAAATCGGCACATTAACAGAAGCGTTTGAAGCTATGGAAATGGCTAAACGCGCTGGTTATACTTGCGTTGTATCTCATCGTTCTGGCGAAACAGAGGATGCGTTTATCGCAGATATCGCAGTAGCTGTTAACGCTGGCCAAATCAAAACTGGTGCACCTGCTCGTAGCGAACGCGTAGCGAAATATAATCAATTACTTCGCATCGAAGAATTGTTGTACGAAACTGCTCGCTATGGTGGCGATGACGTGTTCTATAACATTAAAAAATAATATGATGTAATTGGTAAACATAGTAATAAGTGGATAGCATATATCTGATTATTATTTATGTGTACCGATTTGAGAAGCTCCCGGTGAGTCATGATTATCATGGATCATCGGGAGTTTTTTATTTTGATGAAATATGATGTGATAACTTATTTTGTTAGCATAACTGGAACCCTTTATGGAAAAATTACACGATTCGCAGAATTTTAAAAATTTATTTTTTCAAAGCAGGAGTTTTAGAAATCATGGTGAATATTACAGTGCAATAAGCAGGTATGGTGTAAATTTTAGCGCAAGTAAAGGAGGTTGTTATGTATGTGGACATAGAGTTGGATGCAATCATCGAGGTTGCTCATCAAAAAAGGGCCAGTGATATTCATTTCGATACGACTCAGCTTGGCTTGGAAGTGAGATTTCGTTGCGATGGATTATTGTCACGGTATGAGACGATTGATAGGGCGTACCAAGAACAGATGATTAATCGAATTAAGGTATTAAGTGGCATGGATATTAGCGAGAAACGGATACCGCAAGATGGTCGGTGGAAATGGAATCGTCATCAAATTCAGGAACAAAATATAGGGGATAAGAAGTTCATTCGTCAAGGTATATCTGATTATAAAGAGATTACTATGCGTGTTTCCTCTATGCCGAGTATATATGGTGAAACTATTGTGTGCCGTTTGATGGGAAACGAAGGAAGCTATAAATCTTTAGTAGAGTTAGGAATGAGTGAAGAGTTATATACACATGTACAGGAGCTATTAAAACGACCTTATGGCTTACTAACTATTAATGGCCCAACAGGAGCGGGAAAGTCAGCTACTTTATATTCCATGCTTATGATGCTACCACGTAGTACAACAAAACTTATTTGTTTAGAAGATCCTGTAGAGGCTGATATTGAGGGGGCCATTCAGGTAGGCATTAACGAGAAAATCGGATTAACATTTTCAAAAGGATTACGCGCCATTTTACGACAAGATCCTGATTCTATAATGATTGGAGAAATACGAGATAATGAAACGGCACGCTTAGCGGTACAGGCTGCTCTAACAGGCCATCGTGTATTATCTACTATACACACGAATACGTCTCTGGGTGTCATTGAACGATTGCAAGATATGGGGGTAGAACCTTATTTGATTAAAGCGACATTGATGGGGGCTATTGCACAGAGGCTTGTAAGAAAATTAGATGGTAATGGGCAGTATAGCGGGCGTACGGCACTTTTTGAATTAATGGAGGTGCCTATGCAGCAACCTAATTGGCATATGCCTGATGAGTTTATGGTAACTACTCTAGAAGTATCTGCTAAATCAGCTATTGAACAGGGGATAACGTCATTAGAGGAAGTACAACGTGTGGGATTGCTTATTTAAGGGGACTGTGTAGGATTACTGATTTGATGTTAGCCATATACATTCAATTAAAGTATAGCAATGATAAGTGTGTAATAAGCCATGTGATGAAGGAGGTACGTATGTGTACATGCTTGTTTAGCGAATTGGGCCCTGTGTTAGAGGAGGCTTATCGATTAGAGGCAACAGATATTCATTTAGAAGAGCATCAGCCTGTGTATGCTAGAGATGCTAGTGGTTTACATGAACTTTCCTATAAGGCTGACACGATTATGATTGATGAATTGTTGCAATTGTGCCATATACTCTCAAGAGAGTGTTGGTGCTCTGTAGATGAAGCTTTCAGCTATAAGGGAACACGCATTCGTGCACATTTGTACAAGTCCAACGATGCTGTGTGTGGGACGTTGCGAATATTAAGCCACAAAGAATTAGTGCTAGGGGATACAGAGGATGATTTGTTATTAAAATCCTTTTGCCAATATAGGGATGGTTTAATTCTCACTTGTGGTCCTACGGGATCAGGTAAATCTTATACGATGGCGAGTTGTTTAGAGTTTATTAATCAAACAATGGCTAAGCATATTGTAACATTAGAAGATCCTATTGAATTTCAGTTTACCAATCAAAAGGGCCTCATTCATCAACGACAATTGGGTATACATATTAATTCTATGGCGGAAGGAATTCGAGATGCATTACGTGAAGATCCTGACGTTATTATGGTGGGAGAGTTACGTGATAAAGAAACGTTAGAAGCGGCTCTGCATGCTGCTGAAACAGGTCATCTTGTATTTGCAACGATGCATACACAACGTTCAGTCCTGGCTATTAATCGGATTATTTCTATGTTTAGTGCAGAACAACAAGATGAGATACGCAGTCAATTATCTCAAGTTTTGCGTGTCGTATTATGTCAACGATTGTTTCGCTTAGAGCATAAATTCTTAGTACCTAAAGATATCCTTATTAATACGAGAGCTGTTGCAAATCTCATTCGATCAAAGAAGGAAGCACAAATTATATCAATCCAAGAAACGCAGCCACCTATGCAAACTCTAGAAATGGCAGTTAATAAACTTGCTCTAAGGTATGGTCAGGTAGATTTGTTCAAGGAACTTTTATGATAGTTTTTACGTAATGTTTTGGCTAGGAGTAGTTTTGGTTGCTGTCATACTAGCTAATGATAGTTACTAGAATGAGGTAGTGGATATGGAGGCTTATGCATATGTTGCCCAAACGATAGAGGGGCAAGAAAAGAAAGGACAGATTTGGGCATCTTCTGTTGATGAAGTGGCAATTCGATTACGTCATGAAAAACTATATATTGTTTCTATTACAGCAGTAAAGAAACATAGACCAAAGAAGTGGAAACATAAGGATATTATTGAATTCTCCTATCAAATGGGGCTACTCATTGAATCGGGAATACCTCTACGTAGAATTATGGAGCTCGTATCAAAAAGACAGAGCCCTAGAATACCGTATCAATCCATTTGTGCTGATGTACAACAGGGTAAGAGTTTATCCCAATCTTTAACAAATTGTGGATTTCCACAAATTGGGATTGCATTGTTACGTGCAGGTGAGGTGGCAGGAACGTTAGGTGTAAGCTTTCAACTCATAAAATCTTACTATGAAAAAGAACAACAACATCATCAAAAGATAATGAGTGCTATCAGCTATCCAATATTTTTGTTGTCATTAATGGTCGTATTTTTTTTCGTTGCAGTACTATTTATACTCCCTTCCTTTAAGAAAGTATTCATAACGATGAAGATTGAATTACCGTTGATGACAAGAATATTATTTTCTCTAGGAGATTTGATTACCAACCATAGTTATGCCTGTGTCGCTATATGTATTGTACTTGTAGCTACAATGGTAATTGGATATCGATTACCTACAGTAAAACATCGTATTCATAAAAGACTATGGAGCCAGTCGAAGCAATGGTTGTGGCTCAGTTGTATGTACTACACCGGTATATTACGTGTATGGGCATTGTTATTAGAGAGTGGGATATCCTTATTGGAAGCTCTTACGTTAACGGAGCCATTATGGCAAAATTTATATGGTCGTGAACGAGCTCAACAAATTAGTATAGCTTTACGTCAAGGACAGACATTCCATACATCCTTACAGGATTGTGATGTAGGCAATGAATTTATTTGGGATATGGTTAGTATTGGCGAGGAGAGCGGGGAATTAGTATCTATGCTCTCTCATTGTAGCCATTATTATGAGGCTATGTTGGCACGATATATTTCTAATCTAGAACGTTTATTAGAGCCTATTCTGCTTAGTGTAATGGGAATTGGTGTAGGAATTTTGGTGGTATCTGTGATGTATCCCATGTTTACATCAATCTCAGCAATTTCAAAATAATGTGTGTTAAGAAGATATTCTTTAGTAAAAGAAAGTTGAGTGTTCAATATGTTAAACATTAATACTATGAATAGCTATGTGAAACAAGGTGTAGATTCTGTGATTCATTATATCCGTGCATGGGAATCGCGTATGGTACAAGGACAGCATAAAAGTAAACAGGGGTTTACACTCGTTGAATTGATGGTTGTAGTGGCCGTTATTGCAATATTAGCAGGCATTGCAATGCCACAATTTATGTCAGCTGCGGATAAAGCTAAATCTGCTAAAGAAGTGGCAGATATGCAAATCATCAAAAATGCTACCCAACTGTACATGATTGATCGCAATGTAGATACACCACCAACAGTAGAAAATCTCTATAAAGAAGGCTATTTAACAGAAAATGTCAAAACACCTAAAGGAGGTAACTATACGATTAGTTATGAAGCAGTAGATGGAAATACTAGTAAATCTGTTGTTGTTAAAAGTTCGGATGGACAATAATAGTCTAACACATAGGAACACAATGTGATTTTTGCAGTTTAAGAGAAGGTCAGTGATATGTTTAAACAAAGAAACTGGATCAAAAGATATCAACAGATATGGTATTTGTTAGGGGTGTTAGGATATGTTCTATGGCTTTGTGACCGATACGGGGACGGTATAATCGTCATTCAGCTTCTTATATTCACAATCGTACTAGTATGGGGGGCTACCATCGATAAGCGATATTATATTTTACCCGATGAAGGCGCTATACTCTTAGGTCTTGTAGGCTTGCTATATTCTTATGGTCAGGGACGATGGCTTGCTATTACAGGTTTAATGTCTTTGGTGATAATGCTTTTGTGTTACCTCTTACGAATTCTCAGTCGAGGTGGATTTGGTTGGGGTGATATCAAGTGGTTTGGAGCATTGGCACTATGGCAAACTGTAGAAGGCGTATGGCTTATGTTCGGCCTTTCCTTTATTATTGGCACACTCTATCTCATATATCAATATGCATGTAGCACCAAATCAATTATCCTATCCCAAAGGGTGCCTTTTGGTCCATTTCTTTGTTTGAGTGCGTATATTACTGTATTGTGGTGAGCGCTATGAATAAATTTCATAGTACGTGGATATCTGGTTTTGTATTGGTGGAATGGATGATGGCTTTGGCTATCATAAGTATATTGTGCACTATTGTGATTACTGGAGTAGCAGAATCGAGTCAGAACCGCAAAGAATTGGATACGACAACGGAGCAATTAGTAGCTGAAATTAAACAGGTGCAGATGATGAATATGTTAGGTTATCGATCAGAAGGATTAAACCGTCCATTTATGATGATTCATAAAGATCATTCATTTTGGCTTGAACGAGCTAGTACTGTACCTGGCTCTGAATATATATTTCCTCCATATATTGAAAATTCTGGCTTAGCTACAGAGGTGACGTTTCATAGTTCGGGTCTTCCTGCTAGTGAAAGTCATATTAAACTGAGAGATACAAGAATTAAAAAGGTGAATCATATTTGGATTTCTAAGACAACTGGTCGAATACGTTGGGAGCATGGTACTGATGCAGAGCACTAGGATACATAAGGTTGGATGCCAACATAATGATGGATTTCTATATGAAGATACACTGGTAGGTGTAACGTTGTTTATGATTATGATTCCATATATTTTTATGATTTATAACTACTGTACAACTGGAATTCGTGAAGCATATATCAATGATAAAGTATTGCAACAGGTTTCAAATCAATTAGAAGTAGGAAAAGCAGAATATTTTTATTCAAAGAGCATTGGAAATTTAAATATTGGAAACAGTAGATTTGATACTGGTGAAATAGCATCGGATATGCAGGTTCTTGATGGGATTACTTATAAATCTAATGTGAAATCGGTGGAGGTAAATCATATAGGAATGTTGCAGTATACAGTGCAAGCAATGAAAGATGGAGTGGTTGTTTATGAAGCTTCTACCTATTTATTACCAAAAACTAGTAAACACTAAATCGATAGATGGTTTTATATTGGTCCAATTGATGATTACTGGTGTAATAATTAGTATTGTGACTTTGTGCATATTACAATATTTGTCTTATTTATATTTGTGGAATCATAAAATTAGAGAAGACATAGCCGTTATGGAGGATGGTAGATATACACGCATACATATAGCTGGACGAGTGAAGCATAATTCTAGAAATATTGTAATTCAACAATTTGGTCAACGGTTAGTATCGCAGGGCCCTATGCTTTGGCAGTGGGTGGTTTCACGAGACGCATTATATAGAGAGCTATCAGATGGAGATATTCAACCTTTGAGCGGTAGTCGCATTACAAATGTATTAGATAAAAGAATCGTTGAATATAAGAAACACCCCTTTTCTATGGATGATCATAATGTAGTATATATGAACTGGGTTGTTAATAATCGAATTCATAAGGGAAAAACATTCTTTATTCCAGGTCAAGGTGGTAAAAGTCAATATGTGGTTGATGCTGCTGTATTTCCGGACTATATATGGTATAGGGTAGATTGAAATAATAACCATATAGAAATGAGGAATTTTTATGTCTAATAATCGACAAGAAGGGATGATTTCTTATGTAGTACTTATTACTATGATGTTATTTTTAGTGACCGGGAGTACATTACTGGTACTGACACAGTCACAAGTAGAGATGACTCAAAAAGAATTAGATTTAGTACAAGCTAAGTATGGGGCTGAAAGAGGGGCAATGTGGTTTGTTATGTATATCCATGAGGGAGGTCAAATTCAAAAGGGACAAGAAATTCCTTTGATTGAAACAGAGTCTGAAAAAATTTATATTAAACGCCCTTTATATGAGGCGAATGAATCACATATTATTGTTCATTCTATTAATAAAGCACGTCATTGTTCGGCTCGTTCTAAAGTAGTATTTCATTTGGATAAAGAGCGTCAACAGCTAGTTATAGACTCTATATTCCCCTATTAGTAGATATTATAAAATTCATTGAAGATTACAGTGCACTAACTAATAGCTGAAGTAAGAGTAAGAGTAAAAGTAAGGGTGTTTAATAAATTGTATGGATAGATATTAGAGAGGTTGTTATGAGTGGAAGAACGTTTACAGGTATTTGCATAGATACAGATTGTATTATAGGTGTTACAGGTCATATTGAAGAAGGGGTTTTGCTCATTACGGATGCATACTCTATGGATAGAACCACTGATCGCGGTCATGACTTGCATCGATTTATAAAACAAAACTCTCTAGACGGCGAGCGTTTTGGTATTGTAGCACAGATGGATACGCAAAAGTGCATGGTTGGTGTGGCTAAAGAGGTAGACTTTGAAGAGTTTTTGCGTTGGAATTTAGAGGATATAACAGGATGGGACACTAAAATCTATACCTATGATTATTGTTTGCGTATTGATGATATGGGACAAAAATATTTGTATGTAGCAGCACTTAAAACCGAAGATCTAGATGATGTAAATATAGGTATTTTATTATCTCATATACGTGTAAAAATTATTGATTATTGGCCAAGTCCATTAATATACTTGTACACTCATCGCAATGGATTTATTTTAGGGGAAGTACAAGGTGACTCTGTTCATTTATACGCGTGGTGGAAAGGGGTTTGTATAATGGAGAGTCAAGTTGATGCTAATGGGCCTGCAATTGTTGCAAGTATCAATGAGTTGGAAAGTCATTTACAAACTTACGGTATAGAAGAGGTACAGGGGGTAAAAATATATGGAATAGAAGAGTTAGCTGAGGAAACTCAATATGATATCCATGCTATTGAGGAGGAATATGGTTTAATGGAGACTGCAGATGTGCAAATAGTAGATCGTGCTAAGGAAAATTTTCAAAGTGGAGATATACATTGGGATATGGCGCTAGGTCTAGTCATTAGAGGCTTAGATTATGTATTACCAAGTCGATAGATAATATATTTACCATTTGTTTGATTGATATAAATGGGGGCCGATATGAAAGCTGATACGATGATTAATTTACTAAAACGCCCCATTCAAATGCGATTATGGTTTCATAGGTATAGGTATTGGGTTTTAGTTGGGATTACTTGTATATCAGTATTTGCTATTTCAATTCTAGGAGGATTTTTATATGATTACTGGACATACAATACATTAGTTACGAATATGGCTAATATTCAAGCAAACACAGAATATATTCAGTTACAACATGAGCTCCAAAAGCTAAAGTTAATAGAACGGGAGATACTGAAGCCTATGTATGGGCAGAATCGTCATTTGATAATGGTATTATTAGATAGTGCTAATCAGTTGAATCATCCACAGCAACAGATAAGCTTTACAAAAATCATAGCAAATGAAAAGTCTTTTTCTATTGATGGACAAGTGTTGAATATACAAGTGTATGATACATTTAAACAAAAGCTGATGGGATATTTAAGGGGTTATGATATACATGGAAAACAAGATGCTCCAAAGAACTCTGAGATGGTGGGCTTTCATTTGGAAGGACATCGTCGAGATAATTCCCGTACCGATTAAAACGGTGTATTTAGCTATTGGTTGTTGGTGCTTCATTGTTGCCATTGGTTTGGTAGGAATGGTTTATTTCCATCAACAGTATTCGGCACTATATCAAGAGTGGCTAGTCGTAAAAGGTGATTACGAAGAGAAAAGAATTCTTGTAAATTCTAAGGAAGCAAAGACTATTAAGTATTTTAAGAGTCAACAGGAGTCAGCACACAGTATGACTTCTCATGTTATGATGATAATAAAGAAATATCCTATAGTAGTTGTAGGGACAAGAGATTTACCCATGGATAATCGTACTGAACATATCACTACTCATCAGTTTCATAGTGCTATGGAAATTGAATTGATAGGGGAACTAATGGATATTCTTCAATGTATTGATGAATTGAACGCACAAATAATATACGGAGTGGTGTCTATTCAATCTATGGAAATTAAGGGGAAATCCTTATATGTAACAGTGCGAGTTTATGGATAAATGTATACATATAAACATAGAGAGTGTATATTAAGATAGATTTTCTGTAAGAGCAAGACCACAGAAATATCTTGAGATACACTCTCTTTTTATTTTCAAGACTATTAATATGTAGTAAAATAAAAGATAAATGTATATGAAGGGTAAGAAAAAGAGTCATGATTATCAAAAGAAACATTATTTTGATCGGTTCTATGGGCAGCGGTAAAAGTCATTTTGGTCGGAATTTGGCTGAAATGAAGAATTGGCAATTTGTAGATACTGATCGGGTATTAGAAGGACGATTTGGGTTGCCCATTGCTGAAATATTTAAAAAAATCGGGGAAAAAGCTTTTAAAAAAGCGGAACTAGATGTACTAAAAAAAGTATCTATGTACCATGAAGCTGTTATCTCTGTAGGGGGAAATTTCCCTATTGAATTAAAAACATTACGAGCATTACGAAAATATTCTTATATTATAGGTATTAGAGCGGCACAATTTAGAATTGTGAGTCGTGTTAATCGTAAGATTGGGAAACGACCTACTATGGATTATGATGATGTATCTGGGTACGTACATAGCATGATGCAATTATGGAAACCAGTATATAAAAAGTGCGATTATGTACTAGATACTACAAATGGTCGTACTGAAGATCTGATGCAAGTCATTGAAGATGTTTTCTATAATGAAGAGGTTTTGTTTAAGACTCGTAAACTGGATAGTAAGCCGAAGAAGTCAAAATCATTAGATATAAAAGCAAAGTCAATCCAATCAAATTTAATTCCATCGAAATCAATTCAACAACATAAAGAAGGTGAAGGATATGAAAAATCTAGCCGTTTTAACAAGCGGAGGAGACGCACCTGGCATGAATGCAGCCATAAGAGCAATCACAAGAAAGGCAATTCATGAGGGATTTAATGTCTTTGGTATTGAACGGGGCTATGAAGGTATTTTAAATGAAGAGATTAAACCTTTATTACGACGTGATGTAGGAGGGATTATTACCACTGGGGGGACCTACCTTAAAACTGCGCGTTTTCCAGAATTTAAGAATCCACAAGTACAACAAGAAGCCTATAGAATTTTAAGACAATATGATATTGATCATCTCGTGGTTATTGGCGGGGATGGATCTATGGCAGGAGCTCAAGCGTTGACTAATTTGGGGATGTCTACGATAACAATTCCATGTACCATTGATAATGATATGGGGGGCACACAATATACGATTGGTTTTGACACTGCTGTAAATACAGTGGTTCAATGTGTTGGAAAAATTAGAGATACGTCTAGTGCTCATGAGCGTGTAGCTATTGTAGAGGTCATGGGACGTCATGCGGGTCATATTGCATTACAATCAGGACTTGCTTGTGGTGCTGAGATTGTTTTGTTACCTGAGCACCCATTGCCTTTGACAGAAGTATGTGAGCGTTTAAATGAAACACATCGTAATGGCAAAACGTATAGTGTTATTATTGTAGCCGAAGGTGCTTATAATAGTTACGAAGTGAGTGACTTTATAAAAGCAAATACATATTTAGATCCTAGTGTTACTGTATTAGGTTACTTACAGCGTGGTGGTGCTCCTAGCGCTATGGATGCTATTATGGCTGCTCGCATGAGTGAATTGGCTATTGATGCGTTATTAGATGGTCGAGATAATCGGATTATTGGCTATGTAGATGGTGCATTGCGAGCGTTACCATATAAAGAGGCTAAAGAAATCACGTATCCAATTCAAGAAGAGCAGTACGAATTAGTATCTATACTTAGTAGTTAATTTACCAGTTCATGTTACTTTCACCAGGGAAACGTAAACTATAGATAAAATTTAGGGGTTTATACAAAAAGGAGTTATAGAACATTGGATTTTAATAAATATCGTTCAAAAATAGTGGCAGCTGCACTTGCCATATGTGTTATTGGTGGAGGCACGTATTATTACATGCACACGAATACAACACAAACAAAAACCCAATATACAACTGGTAAAGTAGAAAAAGGTACTGTTAAAACCTTGATTAGTGCTACGGGTACGATTAACCCAGTAAACTATGTTGATATTTCCACAAATGTAGCGGGTAAATTGGAATCTGTGTTGGTGAAAGAAAATGACCAAGTTACGGAAGGTCAAGTCATTGCTTACCTTGATATGCGTTCCATGCAAGCTACCGTAGACCGTGCAAAATCAGCAATGGATAATGCTGAAAAAGATATGAATCGTTATGCTACATTAGCTGCGCAAGATGCAATTGCTCGTCAAACTTATGACACAGCAGTATCTACATATGAACAAGCAAAAGCAACATATGATAGCGCAGTAGCGAATTTATCTGATGCAACGATTACAGCGCCAATGACGGGTACTATTATTGGTACACCGTTGAAAGCTGGTCAAACTATTAGTACTGGTATTTCCACACAAATGGTTATTGCCACAATCGCTGATTTATCAAATTTAGAAATTTATTTAACTGTTGATGAAACTGATATCGGTAATATTCGCTCTGGTTCTAAAGTGGATTTTACAGTTGACTCTCAACCAGGTAAAACATTTACTGGTTACGTATCTCAAATTGCTAAAGGTACAAAAGGTGAAATGGGTACTACTAGCTCTAGCGTAGTGTACTATACTGTAAAAGTTCAAATTCCATCGGATATTGCAGATAACTTCCTTCCTACAATGACTGCGCGTGCAACCATTTATGGGGATGAACAAAAGGATATTTTGGTTGTACCAATGACAGCTGTTCGTACTGATAAACAAGGGGAATACGTGTATGTTATTAAAAATGGTCAACCAACAAGAACATCTGTTTCTACTGGTTTAACTGGGGATACAAATATTCAAATTCTCAATGGTGTTTCCGAAGGCGATGAAATCGTTGTGAGTGGTGATGTGACTAGCACTAGTAAATCTAGTAGTCGTATGGGGCCATTCTAATGGGTAATACATCTATGAAAGAAGCGGTAATTGACATTAAAGGTGTAACAAAAACCTATGTAAATGGTAAATTACAAGTGCCTGTATTACACGGTATTGATTTACAAATTTTTGAAGGTGAGTTCACATCTATCATGGGGCCATCTGGTTCTGGTAAATCAACCTTCATGAATATTTTAGGTTGCTTAGATAGACCTACAGATGGATTTTACAGATTAAGTGGAGAAGAAGTAGCCAATTTAGATGATGATCAACTAGCCTTTGTGCGTAACAAGAAAATTGGATTCGTTTTTCAAAGTTTCAACTTGCTTTCTAAATTGACGGCTCAAGAGAATGTGGCATTGCCCATGGTATATGGTGGAGTAGACAAGGTGACTCGTATGGAACGAGCCGCTAAATTATTAACTGATTTAGGCCTTGGAGATCGCATTGATCATTTACCCGCGGAGTTGTCTGGCGGCCAACGTCAACGTGTGGCTATTGCTCGTGCATTGGCAAATGACCCATCTATTATTATGGCCGATGAGCCGACGGGGAACTTAGACTCTAAATCAACATTAGAGGTTATGAATATTTTCTTGAATTTGTACAAAGAAGGTCGTACTATCATCCTTGTTACACATGAACCAGAAATTGCTACTTATGCGAGTCGTAATGTAGTATTAAAGGATGGTTTGATTTTGGAAGATAAACCAAATTTGAATATGGCAAAAATAGAGGGGGCACAACATGTATAAAGAGAGTTTCTTAATGGCATGGGCATCCCTCATCGCTAACAAAATGAGGTCAATTTTGACCATGCTTGGCATTATTATCGGTGTAGCTGCGGTTATTGCCCTCGTATCTATTGGTAATGGCGTAAAGCAGCAAGTATCTGATTCTATTTCGAGCTTGGGTTCAAACTTACTTATGGTTATGCCTGGGGCTCCGAGAACGCCAGGGGTTCGACCTACAGCATCATCACAAAGATCTTTGAAGGAAGGCGATTATAAAGCAATTGCTAAATTAGATGGTGTAGCAGCAGCGAGTCCATTTACTAGTAATAGTTATGTGGCCATTTATCAAAGCAACAACTGGACAACTACGGTAAGTGGTGTTAGCCCTAGCCTGCAAACTATCAATAATTTGACTATGAAAGATGGTCGTTTTATTACAGAGAAAAATGTGCAAAATCGAGAACGGGTAGCCGTTGTTGGTAGTACAATTGTAAAAAATTTATTTGGTAATGAAGATCCTGTAGGTAAAGATATTCGTGTTAAGAATATTCCGTTCAAGATTATCGGTGTTCTTGAAAGTAAAGGTAATAGCTCTATGGGCGAGGACCAAGATGATGTAGTATATATTCCATATACAACAGCCATGGAACGTGTGCAAGGTGTTGATTATCTCCGTATGGTCTATGTATCTGCTAATGATGATAATGGTATCAATAGACTGCAAGCAGACATAGAAAACTTACTTCGTGTTCGTCATAATATTAAGGATAGTAATCTTGATGATTTCAATATTAGGAATATGCAATCCATTATGGAAACCATGCAACAAACAACAAGTACTTTAACATTGTTCCTCGGTGCCGTAGCAGCTATCTCTCTAGTAGTTGGTGGTATTGGTATTATGAATATTATGCTCGTATCCGTAACAGAACGTACCCGTGAAATTGGTATTCGGAAGGCCCTTGGTGCTACATATAATGTCATTGTTACTCAGTTCCTTATTGAAGCAGTTGTAATCAGCTTGATGGGGGGCATTATAGGAATTATATTTGGTATCGGCGCCTCGCAGCTGATTAGTAAATTCTCAGGCATGAGCACGGTACTATCAATTCCGACAATCTTCTTGTCTTTTGGGTTCTCCATTGCCATCGGTTTGGTCTTTGGTGTATATCCAGCCCGCAAAGCAGCTCGTTTGAATCCAATCGATGCATTGCATTACGAATAATTTAGAATATTGTTTTTTGTGTAGAGATGATGTATAAAATATCTATAGATTACAATACACAGGCTCTTCTATATGGATTTTATTCATATAGAAGAGCTTTTTTGATATAATTAAAGCATATCAAATTTATATGGGGAGGATGTACATGATGAAAACTATGGTTGAGCATTTTCAAAATATATTAGACAACACTCCATTTTTCTGGATGAAAGATGATAAAGTTATACGTGTAAAATCGGGGTATGCAGAAAATACATTACAAACTAATACCACAGAATATTGTAATATTCGAGGCGATGTACATGGTGCAGTATGTACTGGCTTAGCAGATGGTGTTATGGGAATTGCCTGTTTTACTTTAGGGAAAAATGTTAGCACCATCGATATTAACGGGAACTACGTACGTGCTGTCAAAGGTGGAGAAAAATTACGTGGTGTAGGTATTGTTGAACATAATGGCACTCGAACAATGGTGGCTACAAGTCGTATTTACAATGAAAAAGGAGAGCTTGTTCACGTCGGACGGGGTACATTTTATGTATTGCATAATATGGAGCTTCCAGATTTGCCATGGTCGATAATTCCAGAGGACACGATTGAGTAATCGTATTGGATTTCATAGGTTGTAATGTGATCATTCCATTACTGAGCTTGGGATAATCTCAGCAAGAGTAATTTAGAGAAAATTGCCTTATTATGGCTAGCTTTCTTTGACTTTTACTAGTAAAATCCTGTATAATTACTATGTTAGTACCGCGAATGATGACCTTCGCCCTTTGTGGGTGGAGGTCTGTTTTTTAGGAGGCTTTGTATGAAAGAAGAATTACAGCGCATAAAAGATCTTGCGCTAGCAGCAATTCATGAAGCACAAGATAATCAAGCATTACAAGATGTGCGCGTTAAGTATTTAGGCAAAAAAGGTGAAGTAACAGCTTTGTTAAAAGGTTTGGGTAAACTTTCACCAGAAGAACGTCCTAAAATGGGTGCCCTTGTGAATGAAGTTCGTGTAGCCCTAGAAGAAGCATTAGATGCTGTTAAGGCTGACATGGACCGTAAAGAAATGGAAGAACGTTTGAGTTCTGAAAAAATCGATATCACATTGCCAGGCCGAGTAACTCGTCAAGGTCATATTCATCCGCTCACAGCTGTGAATGAAATGATTGAAGATTTCTTTATGAAAATGGGCTATACCGTTGAAGAAGGTCCAGAAGTAGAACAGGACCATTTCAATTTTGAATGCCTAAATTTACCAAAAGATCATCCAGCTCGTGATATGCAAGATTCCTTCTATATTACAGAAAATTTCTTGTTGCGTACTCATACATCTCCTGTACAAGCGCGTACGATGCAACGTCATGAACCTAATAGCCCAATCCGTATGATTGCACCAGGCAAAGTATACCGTTGGGACTATGATGCCACACATTCCCCTGTGTTTCATCAAGTAGAAGGTTTAATTATCGATAAAAATATTACCTTTGCTGATTTGAAAGGTACCTTAGAGGCATTCTTGCGCCACATGTTTGGTGAAGATACTCAAGTTCGTTTCCGTACAAGTTTCTTCCCATTCACAGAACCATCTGCAGAAGTAGATATTTCTTGCGTTATGTGCGGTGGCGAAGGCTGTCGTGTATGTTCTCATACAGGTTGGCTCGAAATTCTTGGTTGTGGCATGGTGCATCCAAATGTATTGCGCATTAATGGCTATGATCCAGACCAAGTACAAGGCTTTGCCTTCGGTATGGGTGTAGAACGTATTGCTATGCTATTATATGGAATCGGTGACTTGCGTCTATTCTTTGAAGATGACGTTCGTTTCTTGAATCAGTTTTAGGAGGTTACGAGGATGAAAGCAAGCTTAACATGGATGAATGAATATGTGCCTGTTGATCAAACTCGTCCTGCTCAAGAATTAGCAGATGCGTTGACACAAGCAGGGATTCCCGTAGAAGAAGTTCAATCTATGGACCCAGGTCTTAAAAAGATTTACACTGGTAAAATTGTAGAAATTACAAAACATCCAGATGCAGATAAATTACAGGTTTGCCAAGTAGAATGTTTAACAGAAGACGGCGAACCTATTACAAAACAAATCGTTACAGCGGCTACTAATGTGGCAGTAGGCCAAGTGGTGCCAGTAGCATATCATAAATCTCGTTTAGCAGATGGCACAGAAATCAAAAAAGGTAAACTTCGTGGTGAAGTGTCTGACGGTATGTTCTGTTCCGTTGCTGAATTCGGTTTATCCACTGATTTAGTATTACCAGAAGAAGCACAAGGCATCTATATTTTCCCAGAAGGTACGCCGATTGGACAAGATATTAAAGATGTATTGATGCTCAATGATACAGTATATGAATTTGAACTCACTGCAAATCGTGCAGACTGCTTCTCCATGATTGGTCTTAGCCGTGAATTTGGTGTGATGACAAATCAAAAAGCCTTGTTCCCAGTTATTATGGTGAACGAAAATGGTGAATCTATTGAAGGCAAAGTAGATATCGAAATCGAAGCACCAGAGCTTTGTACACGTTTCATGGGTCGTCTAGTAACAGATGTAACGGTGGCACCATCTCCATTGTGGATGCAAAATCGTTTGCGTAATTCTGGTATTCGTCCTATCAACAATGTAGTAGACGTAACAAATTACGTAATGCTTGAATTTGGTCAACCAATGCATGCTTATGATTATGATTTCCTTAAAGGTCATAAACTAGTAGCTCGCATGGCTAAACCAGAAGAGAAAATCCAAACTCTTGATGGTACTAATCGTGATTTAACAGAATCTATGCTCATCATCAGTGATGCTGAACGAGCTGTTGGCGTAGCAGGTGTTATGGGTGGCTATGATAGTGAAGTAACAGCTAAGACAACATCTGTTGTATTTGAAGCTGCTGTATTCAATGGCCCATCCATTCGTCGTACGTCCAAAGCATTGGGTATGCGCTCTGAAGCATCTGGTCGTTTTGAACGTGGTGTAAACCATAAATATACGGCTTATGCCATCGATCGTGCAGCTCAATTATTGCAACAAATCTGCCCAACATGTAAAGTGGCACAAGGTATTGTAGATGTATATCCAAATCCAGTAGAACAACGTACGGTAGCTTTCAATATCGATCAAGTGAATGCATATCTTGGTACTAGTATCTCTGGCGATGAAATGGTACAAATCCTTACAGACTTACAATTCGAAGTGATTCGCAATGGTCAAGATGCAGAGGCGCTCGTACCTACATGGCGCGATGATGTGACAGTAATGCCAGATATCGCAGAGGAAGTAGCGCGTATTCATGGTTACGATAATATTAAACCAACAATTCCAGTCGCAGTTCTTGCATCTGGTGCAATGACAGCTAAAAAAGCGTTGACTAAACAAGTAACGCATTACCTTGCTGAGGTTGGCTTATCTCAAATTATCACATTCAGTTTCATGCACAAAGATGGTTTGTCCAATATGATGCTCCCTGAAGGCGATACTCGCTATACAGCGATTCCAATTTTGAATCCAATTTCCGAAGAATTCCCATACATGCGTACTACATTGATTCCAGCCGTTATTGAAGCTGCGAAACGCAATATTGCGCAACAAAACAAGGACCTTTGGTTGTTCGAAACTGCTAATGTATACGAACCAAAATCCTTGCCATTAACAGAAGTACCTCATGAACGCCCTATGGCTTGTGGTATTTTGATGGGGAAAACTACTGATCCAGCGTGGAATGCACCACAACGTGATACTGATTTCTACGATGTAAAAGGTATCGTTGATGGTTTGCTAACAGCTGTGGGAATCAAGGGTTACACAATTGCTCCAAGTGGTGAAAGCTATTACCACCCAGGTGTGAGTGCACAGTACTTCATTAATGGCGTAACTATCGCTAACTTTGGTGAATTACATCCACAAGCGGTGAAAAACTTTGATTTGCCAGGCAAAACATTTATGTTTGAAATTGATTTGGAAGCCGTATTGGAATTAGCGAATACTCACTTTAGATATGCTCCATTCAGTAAATTCCCTGGTACAAGTCGTGACCTTGCCATCGTTGCACCAACAGCTGTAACAAGTAGTGATATCATGACAATTATCAAAGACAATGGCGGTGAATTCTTAGAATCCGTTCATATCTTTGACGTATATGAAGGTGAACATATTGAAGCTGGTTTCCGTAGCTTAGCATACAACTTGCAATTCCGTTCCATGGAAGGTACGTTGAATGATGAAGATATTGAAGAAAGCATTCAAACTATTATCACAAAATTAGGCGAAATTAATTGTAAACTTCGCTAATGACAAGATCTATAAAGGGTTCTACCTTCGGGTAGGCCCTTTTATGGCTATTTATAAAGCTATTATATAAAGGAGAGTTCATGGAATTATTAGCGCCAGCTGGAACCATGGAAAATTTCATAGCAGGCCTTGAGGCAGGTGCCGATGCCATTTATTTAGGTGGTAAAGGATTTAATGCGCGTGCTCACGCAGCAAATTTTGATATTGATGAGCTTGCTGAGGCTATACGCTTAGCGCACATTCTTGATGTGTCCGTCTATGTAACAGTAAATATCCTCATTGGTGACCGTGAAATGAAGGATCTTACCAGTTATTTAAAGGACCTAGAGCGTATTGGTGTAGATGCCATTATCGTACAAGATTTGGCAGTGGCTAAATTGGCCCAGCAAGTGGCACCTAATTTACATCTTCATGGTAGTACGCAAATGACGGCTACTACATTAGATGCAGTTCGATTCTATGAAAAATTGGGATTTACTCGTGTTGTATTAGGCCGTGAATTGAGTCTTGATGAAATCCGCCATATCTGTAAAAACTGCAAGGTTGAAATTGAAATCTTTGTTCATGGGGCCCTTTGCGTATGCTATTCTGGGCAATGTTTGATGAGCTCCTTTATTGGTGGCCGTAGCGGTAATCGTGGTGCCTGTGCGCAACCATGTCGATTGCCGTACGAACTCATTGATGAAAGTGGCAAAAATGTGTTGCCACCGAATGAAAACTATGTGTTGAGTCTTAAGGACTTGAACTATAGTGCGTTTATGAATGAGCTCGTAGAGGCCGGTGTGGCATCCTTTAAAGTAGAAGGCCGTATGAAAAAGGTATCCTATGTGCGCCAAGTTATCGGTACGTACCGAGATATCCTCAATCGCGCTAAAGGCCATGAACATGAACCTACGAAATTAACTAAACATGATACATTAGCCTTAGAATCTGGATTTAATCGTGGGTTTTCTACATCCTATTTGGAACATCAGGTAGGCCGACAAATGATCACGGCGGTAGCCCCCAATAATCAAGGAAAACCAGTGGGCAAGGCTGTTCATAAAAAAGGTAAATTAGAGCTTCTTTTACAGGAAACTGTTGAACACGGCTCATTATTAAAGGTCATTCAAAAGGCTGGTTCCGTGGTGTACTATGAATTTGATTCCTCCTGGAAACAAATCAAAGAGGGGCACTATGTAGGTACCCCAGAGGAAGGTATGGCGGATGGGACGGTCTATGTTGCGTCAGCACCGAAACAACAAAAGAGTCGAGGTCTACAAGAATTTACTCGCAAATATCCTGTCTATGCGTACTTACAAATGGAAAACCCTGGTGTATCCTTAACGCTATTATTAGAAAATGGCATGACCGTAACGGTAGACCATGAGTATGTTCCTAAAATTGCGGATCACAATCCAACTAGTATTGAAAAAGTACAAGATCAATTAAGTCGTTTAGGCAATACTCTATTTGCACTGTCTGGTGTGAATATGCCAGAAGGTCCGTATTTATGGCCAGCTAGTGTACTCAATGATTTACGCCGTCGTGGTGTAGAGGCCTTAGAGGCGGAATTGATAGAGTATCATAGAACTGAGTGGGCAAAACGTAGTGCAGAACCAAGTGATTATTCTGAATTACAGGCGAAATCTCAATTAGAGGTGAAATCCCAATTACAGACGAAATCTCAATTAGAAGTACAGAACAGCAATTTATCATTGCCAGCCATTAGCGCTCGTGTAGATGAGCTAGATGGTGTTCGTGCAGCTATAGCTGGGGGCGCTCATAAAATCGTCTTTGGCGGTGACCGCTTGCAACGTACACCATATCAAGCGGATGTATATGCACAGGTGGTTGAACTCTGTCGTAAAGGACAGGTGTATTGTACTTTCACCATACCACGTGTCATCAAGGATGATGAAGTAGAAACATACCTAACAACGCTACAAGCGATGATAGGTGCTAAACCTGATGCTATTGGTATTCATGTACCACAAGCCCTGATTTGGCTCAATGATTTAGGTTTTACTGGACATATTGAATGTGATACGGGACTGAATATATTTAACACCCATAGTGCTCAATTCTGGGAAGGTCTACAGGTGAGCGCTATAGCACCGTCTCAAGAAATGACATTGACGCAAATCAGTGAATTGACACGTCATATTCATACTCCGATTGAGACAATGGTCCATGGACGTACGGAGATGATGATTTCCGAATACTGTGCTATTGCAAGCTTTGTGGGGACGGGCCAAAAGGAAAATTGCCCAGCCCCATGTTTGAAACAACATTACGCATTAAAGGACCGCAAGGGGGAATTATTCCTATTGCGTACAGATCCCTATTGTCGTATGCACATCATGAACAGTCATGAGATGGATATGAAGGCTTATGTGCCTGAATTGGTACAAAAAGGGATTTCCATTTTGCGCATTGATGGACGTCAGGTGGGATCAAAACAATTGGAACGAACAGTTAGAGATTACGTGGATATTTTGGAACAACGTAAACCGGCACCACCTAAACAACAAGATGCTATGGAGGCACCAATCACGAGAGGCCATTATTTCCGTGGTATATTGTAAAGTGAAATTGATACTAGCTGATTCATATCATATATAGATATATGCTTAGGCTAGATGAAATATTAAACACTGTGGTGACATAGTTCAGTGGGATAGAAAAAAGAGAGGAGGAACTGTATGTACAATGAAGAAACATTAGATTTTTCTACCATAAAAAAAGAATTAGAAAAACATTGTGGCTCTAAGATTGCCAAAGAACTAGCGAGCCAACTAGAACCGATGGATGAACGCGAAGTCATTCAAGAAGCCTTGGATGAAATGGTAGAGGCTATTCGTTCTTTGCAAATGGAAATTGAACAGCCCCTTGGCGGTACTCGTGATATTCGAGAATCCTGTAAAAAAAGTCGTAAAGACATTGTGTTAACACGAGAAAATTTATGGGATATCCTCATCACTATTGGCGCCTACAAGCGGATGACTAAATTTTTCCGTCAAAAATACATGGAATATCCACTTCTTTCTTTATGGGTTCAGGATATGCCAAATCACGATCGTATCGAAAACCGATTGAAACGTGTATTTGATGAAAAAGGCGAATTGCTTGATACAGCATCTCCTAAATTAGCTAGTTTACGTAATACTATTACTAAAACACGGGAACGTATTAAAAATGATATCCAAGCTATTTTGCATGACAAGGATAATCAAAAATATTTCCAAGAGGCGCTCATTACACAACGTAATAATCGCTACGTAATTCCGGTGAAACAAGAATATCGTCAATATTTTGATGGCTTAATTCACGATAAATCTGCGACGGGTCAAACCCTGTACATCGAACCTATGCGCTTAGTAAACCTAAATAATGATCTGCAAGAGGCTATTTTGGGTGAGGAACAAGAGGTTCTGCGTATTTATAAGGAATTGTCTGGCTTGGTGAAAGCTAGTAGCAATGATTTGATGGATGCCTGTGAAAAGGTATCCCATGTAGAATTCGTCTATGGTAAGGCGGCCTTAGCTATTACTATGAAGGCCAGCCCTGCAGTATTGAGTCCTAATCGTGAAGTCAAACTCATGAAGGCTCGTCATCCACTCATTCCTGCCAATATTGTGGTTCCAACGGATATTACGTTGGGCATGGATTATCGCATTCTCTTGATTACTGGCTCTAATACAGGTGGTAAAACGGTGTCCCTTAAAACATTGGGCCTGTTGAGTTTGATGAATCAAAGCGGTCTTTGCATTCCTGCCGAACCAGGGTCCATGTTACCAATCTTTCATAATATTTATGCTGATATTGGGGACGAACAAAGTATAGAGGCCAGCCTCAGTACATTTTCTGCCCATATGACGCAAGTTATTTCCATCATTAAACATGTAGGCCCTAATGATTTAGTGCTCCTCGATGAATTGGGTTCTGGGACGGATCCAGAGGAAGGGAGCGCATTAGCCGTTGCCATTCTCGACTATTTCCGCAAAAAAGGCGCCCTTATGATGGTGAGTACTCATTATAATGAATTGAAAAATTATGCGTATCATACAGAGGGCATTGAAAATGGCCATGTGGAATTTGATGAACGCACATTGCGACCAACCTATCGATTGCACATCGGTGTGGCTGGTAGTAGTCATGCCTTGAGTATTGCGGCACGTCTTGGATTGCCTAAGGATATTGTGAAAGATGCGGCAGAGTACAAATCTAAATTCGCCAATAATGAAATGGAAGAAGTACTCAGCGATTTGAATGAACAATTACGTCGCGCCTCTGACCGTGAACGGGCGCTGAAAAAAGAATTAGATGAAGCACGTCGTATGCGTGGTCAACTAGAGCGTGAGAAAAAACAATTCAATGAAAAGCGCAAGACCATGATGACGAAGGCTCAAGAGGAAGCGGAGAACATGAAGCGTTCCATTCGTGTAGAAGGAGAACAGATTATCAAGCAATTGAAATCGCAATTCTCTGAAACGAATACGAAGAAACGCCAAGATGCCATCAACGCAGCTCGTAAAGGGATATCTGGTGTACAAGTGCCGCAGGCACCGCTAGATGATGAACGCAAGGAACTTACAGCTAACGATATCAAAGTAAACCAAGTAGTGTACGTAACCACATTACGTTCCTTGGGCACTGTATTATCTATTAATGGTAAACGTGTGAATGTTGATATTAATGGACTCACAGCGACCGTAAAACTCAATGAATTACGCAGTACCACTCGCGAAGAAGGTAATAAACTAGAACGCGACCAAAAGAGACCACAACCAAAGGAACGCAAGCGTTCTGGCATGGCTGTGCTCCGGCAGCAACAAGCATCTACAGAGATCAATATTTTAGGTCAAACCGTAGACGAAGCCGTTGTGTCGGTAGGGCGATTTATTGATCAGGCCTTGCTGGCTGGTATTGGTCAAGTTCGCATTATTCATGGCAAGGGCACTGGTGCCTTGCGTGATGGGGTTCATCAATATTTACGTACCTTACCACAAGTTAGACATTTTGAAACTGCTGGCTATGATGAAGGTGGAGCAGGGGCTACTAATGTTGTGTTGAAGTAAATTTGGCTTTACTCTAAGTTACAATTGTTTTGAAATGAATTAGTCCTCTATTAAGTGGTAGAAAACTTATATATAACAAAAAAAGAACTCCTTCAGGAGTTCTTTTTTTGTTATTACAATTATATGTGATTTATAAGACGTTACTCTTTAGAAGATTTTTTAGAGCTCTTTTCTTCTTTTGGAGCTGGTTCTTCATTAACAGTTTCCTTAGAATCTTTTGAATCCTTAGATTCTACTTTTTCATCAGATTTTTCATCTTTACTATCTTTTTTTGCTTCTTCTTTTGGAGTTTCTTTAGCAACAGCACGATATCCTTGATTAATAATGGATTGTGCAGATGCAGGAACATTAAAATCGGAAACAGGGGTGTTAGCTAATGCCTGGTTCATAAAGTCATGCCAAATCATAGCTGGGATAGTACCACCAGTTGTACCATTTAAGGTTTCCACACCAAAGTCATCGCCCATCCATACTGCCGCTACTAAGTCAGGTGTATAACCGACGAACCATGCATCTTTAGAATCATCTGTTGTACCAGTTTTACCGGCTGCAGGACGACCGATGGCAGCATTACCACCAGTACCACCTTGGATTACTGATTCAAGCATACTTGTGATGATAGCAGCATCTTTTTCTTCGATGACACGTTTTTCATCCACAGAAGATTCTTCTAGAACTTGACCATTGCGATCGATAATTTTTGTAATCGCTGTTGGATTAATTTTTAAACCACCATTGGCAAGAACACTATAGGCCGTAGCCATTTCGATAGGGCTGACACCATGTGTTAAACCACCAAGTGCAGCAGCTAGGTTGTTATCAGAATCAGTAAGGCTTGTAATGCCCATTTCTTTGGCTAGATTTAAAATCTTACGCATACCAATATCATCTGCTAGTTTAACGGTAGCCACATTCAAGGAATGTTGCAGTGCATAGCGTAATGGTACTTGACCAAAGTAAGATCTTTCATAGTTTTGTGGTTTCCAGCCATTGAAGTCAACAGGGGAATCATCAATGATTGTACCTGGTGTCATACCTTGTTGAATAGCAGCTAGGTATACAAATGGTTTGAAAGAAGAACCAGGTTGGCGTGTAGCTTGTGTAGCGCGGTTAAAGGAGTCATTGCCACGACCACCAACCATAGCCACGATATAACCATTATGTGGATTTACAGCTACTAAGGCACCTTGTGGTTGTTGTAAGCCATTTTGATCTGTATAGAATGTTGGAAGGTCGCCCATCGCACGGACTGCAGCATTTTGGGCATCCATATCGATTGTGGTATAGATTTTTAAACCATCTTTATAGATTGCATCATCACCATATTTTTCAGAAACTTGAGCAATAACGTAATTAATAAAATAGGATGCATTAGTATCTGTACTAGCAGTAGCATCTTGTTTAGCAATTAATTCTAAGTCTGCTTCTTTTGCTTCATCAGCTTGTGCTTGAGTAATATAGTTATATTTAACCATTTGGCCTAACACGATAGCTTGACGTTTTTTACTAGCCTCTAAATCATTGAATGGAGAGAAGTAGTTAGGGCTTTGTGGAAGACCTGCTAAAATTGACGCTTGGGCTAAGGATAAGTCTTGTACATCTTTACCAAAATAAACTTTGGAGGCTGCTTGAACGCCATACGCACCTTGACCAAAATAAATTTGGTTCATGTACATTTCTAAAATTTCTTGTTTTGTGTATCGTTGTTCAATACGTAATGCTAGGAGTGCTTCTGATACTTTACGTTTTAGTGTACGATCTTGTGAAAGAAATGCATTTCTTGCAAGTTGTTGCGTAATGGTAGAACCACCTTCAGATACACCACTACGTGCAATGTTTACCCATACGGCACGTAGAATACCGACAGGATCTATGCCGTGATGACTATAAAAACGAGCATCTTCTGTAGCAACAAAGGCATTTTGTAAGCTTTTTGGTACCTCAGAGATGGGTACAGGTAATCGATTTTCCGTAGAATGAACTGTAGTGAGTAGATTGCCATGTACATCATAAATTTGTGAGGATGCTGCAGGTTGCACATTTTCTACATCTGGTAAATTTGACATAGTCGCACTAATAAAGCCACAGCCAGCACCGGCTACAATAAGTATAGATAGTAGCATAGTTATCCAGAAAAATCGTTTCACCGAGGAGTTTTTATTTTTCGGTGGTGTAGTTTTTCTTGGTGTAGTTCGTCGACGAGGGGCTGACGACTTTGTATTGTTCATAGAGAACACCTCTTTTGGTAATAAATAATCTTTAAAATTGGTACTTACTTAGGAACTGAGGTAAATTACTTACACAGTTATAATTATTATAGCATAGTTTAAAAATTATCAATATAACTTCCTTATATGGGCTATATAAAAAACTTACAAATTATGTACATTAAAGACCTTACATATTTACTTGAGTGTATAAAGTTTTTACTTATGTACTGAACATAGCTAATCTACGTTATCCATGGTAAGGATATAGGGAATATGGTATACTAAAACATATTATTAATTTAGGAGGACGCTCATGATTAGTGCACAAGAACAAGTACGCCAAATTAAACATGGTGTAGCTGATTTAATTCGTGAAGAAGAATTACTGAAAAAAATAGAACGCTCTATTAAGGAAAATAAACCTTTAACTATTAAATTAGGTTTGGATCCAACGGCTCCAGATATTCATTTAGGTCACACTGTACCTTTACGTAAATTAAAATTGTTCCAAGATTTCGGCCATCAAGTTGTTATCATCATTGGTGGATTTACTGCTCGTATTGGTGATCCTTCTGGTAAAAGTGTCACTCGTCCGCCATTGACAAAAGAGCAAGTAGCAGAAAATGCAGCTACGTATAAAGAACAAATTTTTAAAATTCTTGATAAAGATAAGACTATCATTCGAGATAATAGCGAATGGTTAGAAGAAATGAATTTTGCAGATGTCCTTCGTTTGGCAGGTCGCTATACAGTGGCTCGTATGATGGAACGAGATGATTTCAATAAACGTTTCAAAGAAGGCCGAGCTATCGGCATCCATGAATTTATGTATCCATTGATGCAAGGCTATGACTCTGTAGCTATCAAGGCAGATGTTGAATTTGGTGGTACTGACCAAACTTTTAACGTGTTGATGGGACGGACATTACAAGCTGAAGAAGGTCAAGAACCACAAGTTGTTATTACTATGCCATTACTTGAAGGTTTAGATGGCGTTCAAAAGATGAGTAAATCTTTAGGGAACTATATCGGTATTTCTGAAGCTCCTAAGGAAATGTACGGTAAATCTATGTCTATTCCTGATGAATTGATGATGCGTTATTTCATGCTTGTTACAGATATGACTATTGAAGAGCAAGAAGCATTGGAAGCTAAACTAGAATCTGGTGAAGCGCATCCTCGTGATGTGAAAATGCAATTGGCGCGCACTATCGTTCGTTTATATCATGGTGAAGAAGCTGCATTAGCAGCAGAAGAAGAATTTAAACGCGTATTCCAACAACATGCATTGCCAATAGATATTCCTGAATATGAAATGGCCACACCAGAAGGTCCTGTATTCGTACCACAATTCTGTACAGATGCAGGTTTAACTGCTAGTAATGGGGAAGCGCGACGTTCAATCAAGGCTGGTGCTTTCAAAATCAATGGTGAAAAATATACAGAAGAAAATATTACCCTTGAAGATGGTATGATTGTACAAGTAGGTAAACGTAAGTTTGTGAAAGTTAAATTTAATTAAGGTATACTAAGATGACGGCACTCAAAGATAAGCTCAGTCATCGTGAGCCTCAAATTATTGATGATCAAAATGTTGTATATGCGGCTGTTACTGTACCAATTGTATCTATGGATGGTGAAAATCATATCTTGTTCACGGTACGTAGCAAAACATTGCGACGACAGCCCGGGGAAATTAGTTTCCCAGGCGGACATTGTGAAGTTGATGATAAGACTGGTACAGATGCTGCAATTCGTGAATGCTCTGAAGAGTTGGGAATTCCAGTACGGTCCATTGAATTATTAGGGCCACTGGATTGCTTAGTATCTGCTATTGGCGTTCGCTTACATGCGGTAGCTGTGAGATTACATACATTGGATTTTCATCCTAGTGAACATGAGGTAGGCGAAATATTTACAGTTCCTTTAAAGGAATTGTTAGCTATGGAACCTATCGAGGCACGTGTGGAGGTTGCAACTAAACCTATGGAGGGATTTCCTTTCCATTTGTTAAAAGACTATGAAATAGATTGGAAAACACGTCAATCCTATCCAGTTTATTTCTATCCTTATAAGGGGTATCCGATTTGGGGGCTTACGGCACGGGTCCTAAAAAACTTCCTTGATATTTATCGGGGAGATTTGTAATAGAATACATAGATAAATAGCACGGTTATTTATGTAGGTTTAATCTATATAAAGTCATATATAATGTAGTGGTTGATGTGACTACAATAGGTTAAAGCAATATTTGAGTAGCAACTCGTAATGAGTTGCTACTTTTTTGGAGTTATAGGCATAACCACTGAAAACAAAGATAGTTTTCAGTGGTTCCTATATTAGTGTTGTATAATTGATATATTATAAAGATGATAAAATAGCCAATATTAGTTGGTTTTTAATTTGACAATACACATAATATGATATACTATTTTAATGTAGTTACTTTATTATGTTGCACTAATTAAAATTAGGAGGCTCTCAAATGAATCGCGAAACAGCATATGTATTATGGTTTGATGAATTAAAACGTGAAGATGTTGCACTTGTAGGTGGTAAATCATCATCTCTTGGTGAATTGACTTCTTCTACTAGTGTTCCAGTGCCATATGGATTTGCTACCACTGCTCATGGTTATCGTGAATTTATGAGTAAAACAGGCTTGGAAAGCCGTATTAAAGAAACATTAGATAGTCTTGATGATGTAGAAAACTCTGCATTGCTTCGTGACGTATGTGCTAAAATTCGTGCAATGATTTGCGCAGAAGAAATGCCAGCTGATTTAGCGGAAGCTATTCGTGTATCTTATGAAGAACTTGGTAAAAAAGTGGGTGAAAAAGATCCATTCGTAGCTGTTCGCTCTAGTGCTACAGCAGAGGATTTACCAGATGCGAGTTTTGCAGGTCAACAAGATACCTATTTAAATGTTCGTGGTGCAGACACAATTATTGAAAAAGTTAAAGAATGTTATGCATCTACATTTACAGATCGTGCAACATATTACCGTGTAAAGCAAGGTTTTGACCATATGACAGTAGCATTGAGTGCTGCTGTTCAAATGATGGTGTTCTCCAAAGCAGCTGGTGTTATGTTTACGGTTGATTTGGTAACTGGCGATGACAACAATATTTTAATTGAAGGTTCTTGGGGACTTGGGGAATATGTTGTACAAGGTACAGTGACACCAGATAATTTCCACGTAAATAAACATGATATGGTTATTACTGACCGTATGATTAATGATAAACACATTCGTCTAGTTCGTAAGGCTGATGGTGACTGCATTGAAGAAGTGGTACCTGCAGATGAAGCTCGAGCACAAGTACTTTCTGATGCACAAGTATTAGAGTTAGCTGATTATGCTAAACAAATTGAAAAACATTATGGTTGCTATATGGATATGGAATGGGGCGTTGATGAAAGAGATGGAAAACTTTGGATTCTACAAGCTCGCCCAGAAACAGTATGGTCTCGAAAAGAAAA
Organism: Veillonella absiana; assembly: GCF_032970865.1. NCBI lineage: Bacteria > Bacillati > Bacillota > Negativicutes > Veillonellales > Veillonellaceae > Veillonella > Veillonella absiana. The sequence goes on from NZ_JAWJZB010000003.1 coordinate 138,493, forward strand.
ATCTGATACATCAGCAGAAACACCTTCTTTGGGTGATACCGGAAATCGTGAAATTGTTGTAAAAGGATTGCCAGCATCCCCTGGTAATGCAGCTGGTAAAGCTCATGTTATTATCGATCCTTCTGATATTGATGATTTCAAAGAAGGCGAAATTCTAGTGACTGCGATGACAGCACCTGACTGGGTACCAGCTATGAAAAAAGCAAAAGCTATCGTTACTGATGCTGGTGGTATGACCTGTCATGCATCCATCGTAAGCCGTGAACTTGGTATTCCTTGTATCGTTGGTACAAAGAGCCGTAGTCAAGAAGCTACAACCTCTATAAAAGATGGTCAAATGATTACTGTAGATGCTACTAATGGTATTGTTTATGATGGCGTTATTGAAGACGTTGTGAAAAAAGCAGAACAACCTGCAGCAGCTGCAGTAGCTACAGAATATATTCCTGTAACAGGCACGAAGGTGTATATGAATCTTGGTGATCCTGATTTAGCTGAAAAATATGGTGTATTGCCATGTGATGGTATCGGCTTAATGCGTGAAGAGTTCATTTGGACTACTTTCATCCATGAACATCCATTGTATTTGATTGAAACTGGTCGCAGTGATGTGGCTGTTAATACACTGGCTGAAGGCATGCGCAAAGTATGTCAAGCTTTGGCACCTCGTCAAGTCGTAGTTCGTTTGAGTGATTTCAAATCTAGTGAATATCGTGATCTTAAAGGTGGCGATAAATATGAGCCTCATGAATCTAGTGCTTTACTAGGTTGGAGAGGGGCATCTCGTTATTATGATCCAAAATATCTACCAGCTTTCAAATTAGAATTAGAAGCTATTAAAAAAGTGCGTAATGAATATGGATTTAAAAATCTTCAAGTTATGATTCCATTCTGTCGTACAGTACAAGAGGCCGAACTGGTTACTAATTTGATGGCTCAAGAAGGTCTTGTGCGTAGTGCAGACTTCAAAATTTGGTTGATGGCAGAAATTCCATCTAATATTATTTTGGCAGATCAATTTAATAAATACGTGGATGGCTATTCTATCGGATCCAATGATTTAACTATGTTGGTACTAGGCTGTGACCGTGATAACGAAACTGTACAACATATTTATGATGAAAGAAATCTTGCGGTTCGTCGTGCTATTCGTCATTTAATTGAAGTGGCTCATAAAGATGGTAAAACAGTATCTATCTGTGGCCAAGCACCAAGTGTATATCCAGAATTATGCGATTTCTTAGTTAAGAGCGGTATCGATTCCATTTCCGTAAATCCAGATGCTGTTAAGAGTACTAAGAAAATGGTTGCCCAATTAGAGCAACGTATGATGCTTGATGCTGTAACAGGTCGTGGACGCCAAGAATCTGAAGATTTAACTTGGTAATTGTAAATCATTTGAGCATAAGATTATAGAGAGAGGAGACTTATTTAAGTCTCCTCTTTTTACAAATGGAAATACAGGATATAATGGAACTATGTAAACGAAAGGAGGAGCAGTATTGAAACTTTCACAACGGCAAGAACAAATTGCACATATTGTTCGCGAAGAAGGGCCTGTTACCGGTGATGCTATAGCTAAATATCTGGATGTTACTCGATCTGCATTGCGATCGGATTTATCAGTTCTCACCATGTTAGGCGTATTGGATGCTAGACCAAATGTAGGGTATTACTATGTTGGTTTATCTACAGAAACACAAGTATCTGAAACATTGAATTCCTTCACCGTTCAAGATGTTTTGTCTCAAGCTGTAGTGGTAACTCCAGAGACTAGTTTATATGATACGATTGTAACCCTATTTACAGAGGATGTAGGTACGATTCTAGTGTGTGAAGATTCCTATTTATTAGGTGTTGTATCGCGGAAGGATCTATTGCGGGCATCTATGGGACAAAATAATTCAAATACTATGCCTATTTCGATGATAATGACACCTGTTAGTAAGGTGATATTTGTGGAGCCTGCGGATACATTAGTGGAAGCAGCACAGAAAATGATAGATTATGAAGTCGACTGTTTACCTGTAGTTATCATAGAGGCAGAGGCTAAGAAGAAACGATATAAAGTAGTTGGCCGAGTGTCAAAAACAACAGTAACAAAGACATATTTAGAATGCAGTATACAATGAGGTAGTTTTAATGAAAGATAAAATTATTTATGCTATATCGGACTCTCTCGGGGAAACGGCAGAGTCTGTAGCAAGAGCGACAGCCAGTCAATATGATAAGGAGCCAATTGAAATTATTCGGGTTCCTTATATTGTAAGTGAACAACAAATTGATGAAGTTCTTGAGGATGCGAAAGTTGGTGGACATGTAATTTGTCATACTATTGTATCTATTTCTTTGCGTAATTATTTGCATACAAAGGCCAAAGAATATGGTGTACAAGCAGTAGATATTATGGGGCCTGTTTTAAATGCAGTAGGTACTATTGCAGATACTGAACCTCGTATGACAGCTGGTATGGTTCACAAACTAGACCAAGAGTATTTCAAAAAGGTGGAAGCTATTGAATTTGCTGTTAAATATGATGATGGTAAAAATCCAAGTGGATTTGCAAAGGCTGATATCGTAATTATTGGTGTATCTCGTACTAGTAAAACACCGCTATCTATGTATTTAGCATATAAAAAAATAAAAGCTGCTAATCTTCCGTTAGTTCCAGAAGTTCCATTGCCAGAAGAATTATTCAAAATTCCACCAAAGAAAATTGTAGGCTTGATTATCGATCCATACAAATTGAATAATATTCGTTCTGAACGTCTGCGTGCTATTGGTCTTGAGGATGAGGCTAACTATGCATCTGTAGAACGTATTAATCAAGAATTAGAATATGCAAAAGCTATTATGCGACGTTTACATTGCCAAGTATTGGATGTGTCCAATAAGTCGATTGAAGAAACATCGTCCTTTGTAATGCAGTTGATTGATCGTAATCGTGCTATGGATAATAAACAATAAGAGGTGTTATGAATATTAGAGAGCAAATAGAAGAACGGGAAGAGTTAATACTCTCTCCATTAGCGGCAAAAAGTCGTCTTGCTGTACGTAGTAGAGAGGAAGAACCAGATCCTTTGCGTACGGCCTTCCAACGAGATCGTGATCGGATTATTCATAGTAAATGCTTCCGTCGTTTGAAACATAAAACACAGGTGTATATAGCTCCTGGTGATCATTATCGTACACGGATGACTCATACACTAGAAGTGGGACAAATTAGTCGTACCGTAGCTAGAGCATTGCGTCTTAATGAAGATTTAGTAGAGGCTATTGCGATGGGCCATGATGTGGGGCATACCCCATTTGGTCATGTGGGGGAATACGCACTTCGTGATTTAGTTGGTCATTTTAATCATAATGAACAAAGCTTACGCATGGTTGAGGTCATTGAAAAGAATGGGAAGGGCCTTAATTTAACAACAGCTGTTAAAGAGGGAATTGTGGGCCATACCGGGGCGGTGATTCCGTCTACATTAGAAGGCCAAATTGTTCGCATTGTAGACCGTATTGCTTATTTATGTCATGATTTTGATGATGCACAGCGTGCCGGTATGTTATCCGAGGATAGATTGCCTGATGACGTCCGTGAAGTCTTAGGGATTACTCCCTCTGAAATGATTACATCCATGGTAATGGATATTGTAGAAAATTCTATGGATCAGACTGAAATTAAAATGTCTGCAGATGTAGAATTAACGATGAATCGGTTCCGTCAATTTATGTTTAAAGAAGTCTATTTAGCACCGGCCTTAATCCCTGATCGAAATAAGGCGGCTCATGTGGTAAAAAACTTATTTACCTATTTCATGGAGCATCCAGGAGATATGGAAGAAGACTTTGGCCATAATGGGTTCTATTCTACTGTAGATGTGGTGGATTATGTAGCGGGCCTGACAGACCAATATGCTATTAAACTATTCAAGAAATTTTACATTCCTAAAATTATGCTATAAATGAAAAACCGGATTTACCAAATTAGGTGCGTTGGTAAATCCGGTTTTTTGCTGTATGTAGGCAATAGGTTTTTATAAAAAAATAAGGGAAGAAATGAGTTATCATTTCTTCCCTTATTTTTCTTCGTTGAGTACATGTACTTTTTATATTACGCGCGTGTAATTTTATTAGAACGAAGGCAACGTGTGCACACGTTTACTTTTTTAGTAGCACCGTCGACAACAGCTCGTACTCTTTGAATGTTTGGTTTCCAAGTTTTTCTTGTACGAATATGAGAATGACTCACGTTCATACCGCTAGATGTGGATTTGCCACATACTTCGCAAAGGTTTGCCATAGTTTCCACCTCCAAGCATAGTTCTACAACATAACAAAAATATATTATCACAAATAGAATAGTAAAGCAAGCACATAATGAGTAAGTTTTCCTGATTTCATCAATATATGGTATACTCTCCATAGATTATAATATTTTATTAGACTAAATACTAGGTATATTATGAGTGAATTACTAACTTCTATCAAGGGCGTTGGCCCTGGTAGGGAAAAACAATTCCATAAATTAGGTATCCATACGGTATCCTCTTTGCTGTCGTATTTTCCACGTACTTATGAGGATAGACGTAAAATTTATAGTATCAAGGAATTAACAGTTGGCATGACGAGAGGTATTATTGGTACCGTAATCGCTGTCGGGGAAAAACGGCCACGTCCTAGATTATCTATTTTAGAAATCGTGGTGACGGATGGAACGGGTTCCTTGAAAATCGTTATGTTCAATCAAGGCTATAAAAAGAACTTTTATAAAAAAGGTCAACGATTATATGCTTATGGCAAGGTGGAAATTGGTTATGGTGCATTGCAGATGAACACGCCACAAATGGAAAATTTAGGGCCCAATCAAAATCCGGATACAGGTATTGTACCTATTTATTCTTTGGTGGATGGGGTGAGTCAATATATTATCCGTAGTGCAGTGAGAAATTGGTTTTCTGTCCATGGATTTATGGATGAGGTATTGCCGCCGTCCATAGGCAAAAAACATACATTTATGAGTCGCTATGATGCGTTTTATAATATGCATTTTCCTACCTCGAGTGAAAGATACGAACAAGCTCGTCATCAGATGGCCTATGAAGAATTATTTATCATGCAAGCTGGTTTGGCTTTATTGCGTAATAAAGCTCAGAATTATGTGGGCCATAAAATGGAGCCTGATGGGAAATTAATGGCGGCTTTCACAGAGGCTCTGCCATTTACATTGACTAGGGATCAGCAGCAAGCGTTGTATGAAATTTCTTGTGATATGCAAGATGAACGCCCTATGCAACGATTGTTGCAAGGTGATGTGGGCTCTGGAAAAACCGTGGTGGCTACATTGAGTCTGTTAAAGGCTATTGAAAATGGATTCCAAGGGGCATTGATGGCGCCGACGGAAATTTTAGCCGCTCAACATTATGAAGGTATACAAGCGCTTTGTCATAATCTTGATATTACCATTGCTTTATTAACAGGGTCTACATCAAAGAAAGAAAAACAGGATATATACGATCGATTGGCGGATGGCACTATTCAGATGATTATTGGTACTCACGCACTTATTCAGGACAGTGTTGTGTTTGATCGACTAGGCCTTGTCGTTATTGATGAACAACATCGTTTTGGCGTAGAACAACGGGCATCATTGCAAAAAAAAGGAATACATCCCCATGTACTTATCATGACGGCAACGCCCATTCCAAGAACCATGACTTTGTCTGTGTATGGTGATTTAGCTGTGAGTCTCATTAAGAAAATGCCACCGGGACGTAAACCTGTGAAAACCTATGTGGTGGATACATCGTATACGGAACGATTACGTAAATTTTTTGAAAAGGAAATGACTGTAGGACATCAAGTCTATGTGGTTTGTCCTTTAGTGGAAGAATCCGAAAAATTAGATTTACAGGCGGCAGAGGAAACCTTTCTAGAATTACGTGACTATTTCTATAAACGTTTTGACGTAGGTCTCGTTCATGGTCGTATGACACCATCCGAAAAAGATGAAATTATGGAACGATTCCATGCAGGTGATGTAAAGCTACTCGTGTCGACAACGGTTATCGAGGTAGGTGTGAATGTACCGAATGCCACTATTATGTGCGTTGTAGGGGCGGAACGTTTCGGACTTTCACAATTGCACCAATTGCGTGGTCGTGTTGGTCGTAGCGATATTCAGTCCTATTGTATTCTCGTTAGTGATTCTAAAACTGATGTTAGTCAAGAACGGCTAAAATTGATGGAAACTACAAACGATGGATTTGAATTGGCGGAACAAGATTTATTGTTGCGTGGATCCGGTCAGTTATTTGGGGTGGCACAGTCAGGATTGCCAGATTTACGTGTTGCTAATATTATTAAAGATATAGATATTTTAGTGCAAGCACGGCAGGATGTTTTAGATTACGCTAAGGAGTTTGGTATTGAACAATTACAAACTGTTATGAGTAGTGAATTATCGAAACGATTTGGTGAAAAATTTATTAGAATATTGTATAATTAAGATATACTGGTTATAATGTTATAAGGTGCTATAATATTAGATTTTATCTAATGTTTTAGTTGTATCTATACTCTCTTTCACGTATAATAAATTTAATAATTTATTTTTGATTATCAATCCAATGGAGGAAAAAATTATGCCATTAATTCATGTTGAACTCGTTGAAGGTCGTAGTAAAGAAACTAAGAAACAATTGGGCGAAGCAATTACAAAAGCAACTGTAGATATCGTAGGGGTTCCTGTGGATGCAGTAAAAGTAATTTTTGTTGATATGAAAAAAGATGATTTTATGGAAGGCGGCGTATTGCGGTCTGAAAGATAAACTGCGATGTCAAAGGGGCCGTTACGACGGCCCTTTATGATAACGCAGTTTTTAGTTTTATATAAGTGAAAGGAAAGTACCATGAGAGAAGATAAATTTGGTATTCAAGGTTTAACATTTGATGACGTTTTATTAATTCCAGCAGCATCTGATGTACTACCAAATCAAGTAGAATTATCTACACAATTAACAAAAGACATTAAGTTAAACATTCCTATGATTAGTTCTGGTATGGATACCGTTACAGAGTCCCGTATGGCCATTGCTATGGCGCGTGAAGGTGGTCTTGGTGTTATTCATAAAAATATGTCTATTGAAGAACAAGCTCACGAAGTAGATAAGGTAAAACGCTCTGAACATGGTGTTATTGTAGATCCAATTTATTTGAGTCCACAAAATTTGTTATCTGATGCAGAAGAATTGATGCATAAATATAAAATTTCTGGCGTGCCTGTGACTGAAAATGGGAAATTGGTTGGTATCATTACAAATCGCGATATGCGTTTTGAATCTGATATGACTCGTACTATCGGTGCTTGTATGACAAAAGAAGGTCTTGTAACGGCTCCAGAAGGTACATCTTTAGAAACAGCTAAACAAATTTTGCGTGAACACCGCATTGAAAAATTACCTTTAGTTAATGGTGATGGTGAATTAAAAGGCTTGATTACTATCAAAGATATTGAAAAAGCTACAAAATACCCTAATGCCGCTAAAGATGGTAGCGGTCGTTTATTAGTTGGTGCAGCTGTAGGCGTATCTAAAGATATGTACGATCGTCTCGATGCATTAGTAGCTGCAAAAGCTGACGTAATTATTGTAGATACTGCACATGGTCACTCTGCAGGTGTATTGCGTACATTAAAAGAAATTAAAGCAGCCTATCCTCATATTCCAGTTATCGCTGGTAACGTAGCTACTGCAGCTGGTACAGAGGCGTTAATCGAAGCTGGTGCTGATGCTGTTAAAGTAGGTATTGGACCTGGTTCCATTTGTACAACTCGCGTTATCGCTGGTATTGGTGTTCCACAAATCACTGCTGTATACGAATCAGCAAAAGTAGCTCGTCGTTATGGTATTCCTATCATCGCCGATGGCGGTATTAAATACTCTGGTGATATTGCAAAAGCTATCGCTGCTGGTGCTAATGTTGTAATGATGGGTAACCTATTGGCTGGTACTGATGAAAGCCCAGGGGAAACTGTTATTTACCAAGGTCGTAGCTATAAAGTATACCGTGGCATGGGCAGTCTTGGGGCTATGAAATTGGGCAGTAAAGATCGTTACTTCCAAACAGAAGCGAAAAAACTCGTTCCAGAAGGTATCGAAGGTCGCGTACCTTACAAAGGCATGTTAGCAGATACTATCTTCCAAATGGTTGGTGGTCTTCGTGCCAGCATGGGCTATTGTGGTTGCCATAACATTCAAGAAATGATGGATAATACACAATTTATGCAAATTACAGCAGCTGGTTTGAAAGAAAGTCATCCACATGATGTTAGCATCACTGTAGAGGCTCCTAACTATAGTGGTTTATAATCCTTTTTACTGTGGATTGTAAAATTTTCTGGTTGGATATTTAGAAAAAATATGTTATAAATTATAGGTTGGATATATTTTTCTGTATAAATATATACTGATTATTTTAAACAGATTATGATAAAGGTTTTAGTGAGGTGTTATATTGCGCAAGCGTATTGATATATTGTCTGTGCCAATTGATGTTATTACGAAGGACGAAACTATTCAGCGTGTTCAAGAGATGATGAACGAGCCGGGGCTACATATTGTAGCCACGGCTAATGCTGAAATGGTTATGCTTGCCAATAGTAATCCTTCTTTGCATACAATATTAGCGAATGCTAGCCTAGTGGTTCCAGATGGAGCAGGTGTGCTTTGGGCAGCAGAACAAAATGGAGAACATTTCCCAGAACGTGTAGCTGGTATCGATGTAGCTAAAGGTCTATTTAAGGTCGCTAGTGAACAATCGATTCCTGTATATTGCTTGGGGGCTGCACCGGGTGTGGCAGAAAAAGCAGTGTCTAATATAGAACAAGAAGTAGGTCCATTGAATATCGTTGGTATTCATGATGGCTTCTTTAATGCTGAAGAAGAAACGAATATTATTCGTACTATCGAAGAGGGTGGCGCCAAAATCATATTTGTAGCACTGGGCATACCAAAACAAGAAGAGTGGATTCAACATAAATTGTCCCATCTTGATGGTGTTGTGGCTATGGGGATTGGTGGATCCTTTGACGTATTAGCTGGTAATATTCCACGTGCCCCAGAGTGGATGCAACATAATCGTTTAGAGTGGTTATATCGTCTATATTTAGAACCAAAACGTATTGGTCGTATGATGAGCATACCTAAATTTATGCTTACTGTTATTAAAAATAAACGCTAGAGAGGTGGTGCAACGTGCCCACAGGTCCTATTATAAAAGAAGGCTTTCCGCTCATTGGTGCCATGCTCCTAATAGCGGTACTATTATGTGCTTTTGGACATTATTATATTGCAATTATTCCCTTTATATTGGCACTGTTCTTTGTCAATTTTTTCCGAAATCCAAAGCGCGTAATTCCTCAAGATCCAGACTTGATTCTATCTCCTGCGGATGGGAAAGTTATGGATATTGCCGATGTATATGAAGATTTATATTTGCATCGTGATTGTAAAAAAGTAACAATTTTCTTATCTGTATTTGATGTGCATGCTAATCGTGCACCTATCGATGGAAAAATTATATATCGTCAATATACAGAAGGTGGCTTTCTACCAGCTTATAAGGATGAAGTAGGTTTTGAAAATGAACGCCACACAATTTGTATTGAAAATGACCGCACAAAAGTACTAGTAACACAAATTGCTGGTCTTTTGGCTAGACGTATCGTATCTTGGACTGACCTAGATAGCGTATTGAAACGTGGACAACTGTATGGAATGATTAAGTTTGGTTCTTGCACAGAAATCTATATGGATAAAGATGTTGAAATTTTTGTTGAAAAAGGTCAACATGTGACTGCCGGAGATACAGTTATTGGGAGGTTAGGTCATGAATAAATCAATATTTCCTAATTTGTTTACCGGAAGCAATTTAGCTTTTGGCGTTATTGGGATTACATTATCTGCACAAGGGGAAACAACATATGCAGCAATCTGTGTTTTGTTGTCTCTATTGGCAGATGGTTTGGATGGGCGCGTGGCTCGAGCTTTAGGTGTGTCAGGTCCATTTGGCCGTGAATTAGATTCGCTAGCTGATGTTGTGGGCTTTGGTGTAGCGCCTGCATATATGTTATATGTGAAAGAACTATATGGTTTAGGTTGGTACGCTTATGTACCATTGTTAGCATTTGCTGTATTGGGTGCTTTCAGATTGGCCCGTTTTAATATTATGACAGAAGAGGTACATGGGTATTTCCAAGGGTTACCAATTCCAGCTGCTGGTTGTTTGGCAGCAACCTATGTATTATGTGGTGTTATGGTGCCTCAAATCGTCTTGATGGTTTCTATGATTTGCGTAGGCATCTTGATGGTTAGCGAAGTAAAATATCCTGATTTTAAAGGTCATAGTTCTTTGTGTATTCAAAAAATTGCCATAGGTATTGTTGGTCTATTGGTAGTATTGGGCTTGATTTGTGATTATCACGCTTGGGCTGTATTGTTGTTTGCTGGCTATGTGTTATTTGGCTTGATTAACTCAGCACTTAACTTAGTTATTCGCAAGTAAGGTGGAGGTTGTATTACATGGATTACCTACTGGATCTACTATTGATTCCTATGCAGGTAATAATCGTAATTTACACGATTTATTATTTTGTGTTGGCCGTCGTAGGCATGTGGCGTCAACGCGTACATAAAAACTATACACCGAAAAACTCCTTTGCCGTTGTTATTTGTGCGCATAATGAAGAGGTTGTAGTAGGAGAATTAGTCAAGAATCTACGCAGTTTAGATTATCCTGATGAACTCTATGATATCTTTGTGGTAGCAGATAACTGCACAGATAATACTGCAAAAGTAGCTGGTGAAGCAGGGGCCTTAGTGCATGAACGCTTTAACCAAGAAGAAGTAGGCAAAGGCTATGCTATGGGGTGGATGTTTGAGCGCGTTGAACAAATGCAACGAAAATATGATGCCTATCTTGTCTTTGATGCTGATAATTTAGTGCATCCACAATTTCTCTTGGAAATGAATGATCATCTTGAAAAAGGTGAATCTGTTATTCAAGGGTATTTGAACTCCAAAAATCCTACAGACTCTTGGGTAGCAGGTACATTCTCTATTGCGTTTTGGATGGTTAATCATATGTGGCATCTAGCTAAATACAGATTGGGTTTATCTACTGCATTGGGTGGCACAGGTATGTGTATTCGCACCTCTATCATTCGAGACTATGGTTGGGAATGTAACAGCCTTACAGAAGATATGGAATTCTCTATGAAGTTATTGACTCATGGAATTCGTACTTGTTGGGCTCATGATGCTATTGTATATGATGAAAAAGTAACTACTATGATGGCATCTTGTAAACAACGTCTTCGTTGGGCACAGGGGCAATTTCTATGTGCAGAGCGATATATTCCAAAACTCTTTACCATAGGTGTAAAAACTGGAAATATTATGATTCTTGATGGGATTTTCCAAGTGAGTCAGCCATATTTCTTATTATTATCTACCGTATACTTAGTATTATCTTACATCAATGGATATTACCCAATTTATACAAATATTTTGTATCAAATTATGCCAGTAACGGTGTGGACCATCATTGGGGTAGGACAATATCTTTTCCCATTGATTGTACTCCTTAAAATTAAGGTGCCACCAAAAATTTGGTTCTATTATTTGTTATATCCACTCTTTGTGTACTCCTGGGTTCCAGTCAATATTCTTGGCTATTTCCGCCGTTACAACAAGGTTTGGTCTCATACGATTCATACTCGTGCCGTTGCACTTGAGGATGTGAAATTAACTCGTATGGGCAACATGAATAAAAAATAATATGAAAGCAGTCGATTTTGATCGGCTGCTTTTTGCTATAGAGAGGAATTTTCAAGTATAATAATCTCATGAAAGTTATACTATGTTAGTTCATATGATGATTATATGTGAGCTCACTAGAGTTATCCTATAGGATACATGGTTTTAGATAGTGTAGAATTAATAATTTATAGAGGTATATATGCATATTTTAATTTGTAATGATGATGGTATTTTAGCGCCCGGCCTTCGTGATATGGCCGATTATTTAGCACAATTTTATCAAGTCACAGTTGTGGCACCCGAAGTGGAGCAAAGTGCCAAATCACATGCCTTGACGATTGAAACACCTTTAAAGATTCGTAAATTTAGCGATGATACAGCAAACCCAAGATTGATGGCAGTTACAGGAACACCGTCTGATTGTATGAAACTAGCTATGAGTTATTTACTTGTAGATGATATGCCGGACCTGGTGATATCGGGTATTAATCATGGATTTAATTTAGGATCTGATGTACTGTATTCAGGCACTGTTTCAGGGGCTATGGAATCCATGTTCTATAATATACCAGGGTTAGCGCTTTCAGTGAGAAAATACAGTTCTCGACGTGGGGAAGAGATGTTGCCATTTATTAAGTCTTTTATTGAGCAAATATTTGTAAAGGAAGCATTTCATGGTCTCTTAAATGTAAATTTTCCATTGGAAGGCCCATGTGACTGGGATCATGTAGAGGTTGTAAGTCAAGGATTCCAGCGATATACAGATATTATTGATGCTCGCATGAGTCGTCGCGGGGATGAATACTTTTGGATTGGCGGTCATTTAGAGTTTGATAAGGACGATATTCCTACGGATGTAGAACGCATAGAACATGGCGTAATTACTGTAGTAGCATTAACCTGGAAGCAGCAGAATGATGAAGATATGGAAATTGTAAAAAAAATTGTTGACAAGGTATAGTCGTTTCGGTATAATAGCAATTGTTCCGATGTGCCGGAGTGGCGGAATGGCAGACGCACTTGACTCAAAATCAAGCGGGTAACACCGTGTGGGTTCAAGTCCCACCTCCGGCACCATAAAGCTAATAAAGTTCCAATCCTGTTGTATCAATAGGGTTGGGATTTTTTTTGTCTATTTATAAGGCCTTGTGTATAATGAGTATACAGCTCTTGTATTTTGTATTACACTCATCCGAGGAGGATGCATGAAACTAGGCATTGATATAATTGAAATTGAACGGATTCAAATGGCTATTGAAAGAAATAATGCCTTTATAGAACGCGTATATACACCTATAGAGGTTTTCTATTGTAAGAGTAAGGGGAAACATCAATATGAGTCCTTTGCAGGCCTTTACGCTGCAAAAGAAGCATTTTTGAAGGCTTTAGGAACAGGAATGCGTTATGGTTCCTGGCAAGAGATTCAAATTGATCATGATGAATTAGGAGCCCCTTATATTACAATATCTGGGGTATTTAAAAATATATTTGAACAAGGGGGGTATAGTGATGTACAAGTATCTATTAGTCATTGTCAGAACATAGCAATGGCTCAAGTTATTTTGAGCAAATAGATACTAGTAAATCATGGATAGATATTTTCTCTAACCCACTACCGTAATGAGGACATATAGTTCAAATTCAGATTGATTGAGGTGAAAACATGCGAATATTAACAAAGGAAGAGTCCCAATACATTGACCGTATGGCGCCAGAAAAATACGGAATTCCATTAGGGTATCTCATGGAAAATGCAGGTTCTGATGTGGCACAAGTTTTGGCCAATCATTACAAAGGGGCAAAATCTATTTTATTTCTCTCTGGAAATGGTAACAATGGTGCTGATGGTCTTGTGGCAGCTCGCCATTTAATGGAACTAGAAATTCCTGTTTGTATATATCTTTTTGGTGAAAGTCAAAAGGGCTCTCAGCTATTTAAAGAGCAATTACATATGGTTAAGCAGTTAGGGATAGCAATCTATACATCACTAGATGATATTCCATGGCATACTATATGGGCGGTTGTGGAAGGTCTCATTGGAACTGGAATGAAAGGTGAATTGCGGTTTCAGATGAAGGAGGTTATTGAAATAGTACAATCTCAGTGTGAATTATATTCTATCAGTAAATGGTCCATTGATATACCGGCTGGTGTAAATGCTAATACAGGTGAGGTATCTCACTCTAGTTTTAAGGCTGATTATACGATTACTTTTGGCGCTACCAAACAAGGCGTATGTTTGTATCCTGGTAAAGAGTATGCTGGGCATGTAATTGTAAAACCTTTAGGTATCCCCTTTGAGAAGGTGTTACAAAATTATCAAGCCTATCACAATACGTGGGGATTAGATATTAGATTAATAGAGACCCTATTGCGTCCTAGGAGTGCAATAGCCCATAAAGGCCGTAATGGGCACACTCTAGTTATTGGTGGTTCTAATGGTATGATTGGGGCACCTTTGATGGCTGGCGAGGCATCTGTTCATAGTGGGGCAGGTAAAACAACTGTAGCTGTACCAGACGATTGTTTACGTACGTTGCAAAATAAAGTTATGCCAGAGGTGATGACTGCCTCTTTTCGCAGTGTGTCAGATATAATGGATTTGGTAAAAGATAAGAGTGTGCTGGCATTGGGCCCTGGATTAGGGAGACGTGAGGAAACGGCACAAATAGTACTCGAATTTTTAGCGACCTATGATGGGCCTATTGTGCTTGATGCCGATGCTTTCTATGCTTTGGGAGATATGGCTAATGGAGAGACGAATGGAGTTTTGCAATCTCGCTCTCATCCAGCTATTATGACACCGCATCTAGGTGAGTTCAGTCGATTGACAGGGCGCTCAATTTTAGACATTCAAAAGAATTATGTTCAAAGTGCTCGTGACTTTGCTATAGCACAACATGTTGTTCTTGTCTTAAAGGGCATTCCTTCATTAGTAGCATTGCCTAATGGGACGATTTATATAAATATGGCTGGTAATTCAGGTATGGGCACCGGAGGAATGGGTGATGTGCTAACCGGTATGATTTCGGCTTTTGTGGCACAAGGATATGAGGTAAATGAAGCAGCACTTATAGGTACGTTTTTACATAGTTATACTGCAGATCGCTTAGGGACAAAAAAGTTGTGGGGATATACTCCTAGTGATGTGAGTGTTCGTATAGGGAGTGTTATTAGCGAATTGCTTTCTCCCTCACTGAATGTTTAGTATATTGTTTGTATATTCAGTGTAGTCTATGTATTTAGAAGTAGATAGAGATTATATTATTGGGAGTGTGTGAATGAAATCAATACAAAAAATAATTACATATTGTTTGTGTCTCCTTGTGTTCGTACTTTCACTAGCAGGATGTAACAATGAAAGTGCAGCGAATATTATTTTAGATCAAGCCACGAGTGTACTAAATGTGACAAACGGGGCTGCTGAAAGTTCAGTCAATGATCAAGAGCGTGACGATTATCCTAATGAAGCTAAGGGGACGGTCCATGTATATGCTCTAAATATTGGACAAGGTGACGCATTCCTCGTTAAGGTCGGAAATGAATATAGCTTGATTGATACGGGGGATGTGGCACATCGCCCCAATATAGTGGCTCAATTGCAACAATTAGGGGTAAAGAAATTTAAAAATATTATTATTACTCATGGACATGAGGATCATATTGGGGGATTTTTAGCCATAGCTAAAAATTTTGAAATTGAAAATGTTTATGACAATGGTATAATCACCAAAACAACGGTGGAAAATTCCTATCGACGAATCATCGAAAAAAATCATATTAGACATCATAGTTTACATAAAGGTGATGTGGTAGATTTTGGAAGTAATTCAACTTTCATCGTCTATGCCCCGTGGGAGGACGTTATTAAGGATTCAAAAGGGAAACCTGATTTGAATAATAATTCTATTGTGGGAAAGTTTAAATTTGGTAAATTTTCTATGCTATTTACTGGTGATGCTGAAAAGATTGAAGAAGCTCGATTGGTGAAGGAGCAGAATAGTAAATTATTTGCTCGTGTTCTCAAGGTAGCGCATCATGGTTCTGATCATAGTTCACCTACAAAGTTTATCCGATCTGTACGCCCAGAAATTGGTGTTATTTCTGTAGGTTTACATAATAGTTATAATCATCCTGGGGATAAAACATTAACTAGGTTACAACAAGAAAAGGTTTCTATTTATAGAACTGACACGATGGGTATAGTGCACATTAGTACAGATGGAAAGACATGGCAAGTAGAGACAGAACGATAAAGTAGTAAAAAAATTTTTACTCATAATATACCATATAAGGTCATATATATAGGGGATATATGCTGTAAATTGTATATATCCCTTTTTTATGTGTTTTGATAGAGGGATTTAAGGACTTGAATGTACATTGACTGTGTACCTAGAGCGGAATTCTGTGGTATAATAAATAACTGACGTAATGAGATTTTGTGAATATATTGTTATCTTAATGACATTTAGTCAATCGAATGTTATTTATGAAAATAAATAGTAAATCTTCATCTTATTACGATGTAATCAGACTATAATTGAGATATGACATTAAAATTATGATAGCGTACCACGTGGTGTAAATTATATGAATTAATTTACACCAATGATGTACTAGGATTTGAACTTGATTGGAGTGAATGTTTTGCGAAAACTCTACTTATTTTTCTTTGCCCTTCTTATGTTGATTCCATTTATGGGATTTGAGGCACAGGCGGCCACTCTACAAGATGCAAGATGGGTAACTAGAAATGATGCACCCATACCATATGTGCGGATGGTAATGGATTTATCTGCACCAGTGAAAGCTAGTGCATCTATTAGTGAAGATGGAAAAACGACGACCGTTACATTAAAGAATACCAAAATTGGTAAGGTAAAGTCATCGATGACAATGGACTCCTCCATTGCTAGCTCAGCTAAGTTGACACAAGTTGGAAAAAATGTAAATGTAACTATTAAAACACCTAAAGCTCTTGATACAGATGGAATTAAAGTATTTTCTTTGAAAAAGGATACGGTTAATAATAAACCATACCGTATAGTGATGGATGTACAAAAACAAGGGGTTGCACCTAAAAGTAACTATTATGGCAGTAAGAAAACAACTGCTAAGTCTAGTTCGAGTTCCACTAAAAAAACAAGCTCAACTTCGACAGGTGCTGCAACAACAATTAGTTCTAATGGTAATTACAAAACTTCTGGTGGATTAGCAGGTAAAGTTATTACTCTTGATCCTGGGCATGGTGGTAGCGATCCAGGTGCTATTGGGCCTAATGGTTTACAAGAAAAACAAGTTACATTGCCAATTGCTAAATACTTAAAGGCTGATTTAGAAGCACGTGGAGCTAAAGTATATATGACTCGTACAACTGACGTTGATGTATATGCACCCAATGCGAGTGGTGTAGATGAGTTACAAGCTCGTGTTAATGTAGCAAATAAATATAATTCTGATGCTTTTGTAAGTATTCATATTAATGCATTCAGCAATCCTAGCGTAGGTGGCATTGCAACTTATTATTATAGTAAAACTGGGTATGATGCTAAATTAGCTCAACGAGTACAAGATCAAATCATGAATGAACCAAAATTTAATGGTGACCGTGGTATTCAAGAGGGGAACTTGTATGTATTACGTCATTCCGATATGCCAGCTATCTTGGTAGAACTTGGATTCATCTCTAATCCAACTGAAGAGGCAGCATTGAATACAACAAAAACACAACAAAGCTTTGCCGCAGAAATTGCAGCAGGTTTAGCAAGTTACTTTGGAGGCTAATCTATGAAGTTAAAAATGAGATTAGTATCTGCTATGTGTATTGCCATATTAGCTGTGTCAGCCGTTGGTTGTAGTTCTGATATGGCTATCCCAGGAGCTGATTCTAGTAAAAAAACAGTACAGCAAGATACTAAAGCAAATAAGGATGCATCAACTGGAAAACTTGATAAAAGTAGCTCTAGTGAATCTGTTAAAATGATTTATTTTATACCTACTGAGGATGCATCTGGTGTTACCCAAGAATCTGTAGAGATTTCTGCAGATAAGAGCACGCCAAAAGCAGCATTGTTAGCGATGTTAAAATCTGATCGTAGTCATAAATATCCAATCTTTGATAAAGCTATTGAAATTAGCTCTGTTACTGTTAAGGATAAAGTTGCAACGGTAGAGGTAAATAAAGCTTTTGCAGCTGGTAAAGGGGGCGATTTGACTGTTAAATTACAATTAGCAGCCATCGTTAATACACTTACCTCCTTTGATGATATTAACAGTGTTCTATTTGTGGTTGATGGAAAACAAGTTAAGTCTATTGCTTCTTTTGATACATCTGAACCATTAACACGTATGAAAAATTTAATTAAATAATGACTCTTTAGAGTAAAAGAAATCTGTAGCAATCTAATTGCTACAGATTTTTTGTAAAATTTGATATAGTATAAGTTAGATTATTATATGAGTTTAGAAATGTGAGCTATTATGCAATTACAAGATATTGGTGAATTTAATTTCATAGATAGTATTAATTCAGATGTGATTAACGATGCATCTACGGTGGTGACAGGCATTGGCGATGACTGTGCCATTTATAAGGCAAATCCTGAGATGGAACAATTAGTATCCATTGATACGATGGTTGAGGAAATTCATTTTTCCTTGCGGTATATGACACCTTATGACGTAGGTTATCGTCTGATGACTGCCAATCTTAGTGATATTGCAGCTATGGGTGGTATTCCACGACAAGTTGTATTATCTGTGGCAGCACCAAAGGCACTAGATGTGGCCATATTAGATGAATTCTATAAGGGCATAAAAGATCAATGTAAACTACATCATGTAAATATTCTTGGTGGCGATACTGTGAGCTCTCAAGAGGGCATCGTATTAACTGTAACGATTATAGGTGAGGTGCCTCGTGGTACGGCTGTTCTACGTAGTGGTGCACGACCTGGAGATATTGTAGGGGTTACCAATTATGTTGGGTATGCTGCTACAGGCTTAGGTGCTTTATCGTATGGTTATGATGGCTATGACATGACGATACTTGGTCATCAACGTCCTGATCCACAAATTGAATTAGGTCAAGCTCTACGCATGCATGGTGTAACAAGTATGAATGATATTAGCGATGGCCTAGCTAGTGAATTACATGAAATTGCTAAGGCGTCAGGCGTGAATATTGTCATTGATGAACAAATAGTACCACTTCATGAAGAGACCTATACGTTAGCAAAGTCATTAGGCACACGTCCCGTTGACTATGCCTTATATGGTGGAGAAGACTTTCAGCTTGTTTTTACGGCACCAAAGGAGTTGGAAGACACTTTAAAAAAAATAGGTCAAATCACTATTATCGGTCAAGTATTGGAAGGTAATAATATTGTACAAATGGTGACGAAGGAACGGAAAATAGAAACGCTAGAGGCGAGAGGATATAATCATTTTGGAAACTAAGTATAGAGTGGAGTGTCAAACACACTCCGTGGAGGATACAACTCAATTAGGAAAGCAATTAGGTGCATTTTTACAAGAACGCCAAGAACCCTTATGTGTGGCTCTCATAGGTGATTTAGGAACTGGGAAAACGCATATGTCTCAAGGTATTGGATTAGGCTTTGGCATTAAAGAGGAAATGACGAGCCCTACCTTTGCATTAATGAATACTTATGAGGCGCATGGTCAAGCATTATATCACTTTGATGTATATCGTTTGGATGATGTGTGTGAATTAGAAAATATTGGATTCTACGAATATACAGAAGACCAAATTAGTATTGTTGAATGGGCAAATAAATTTCCTCATGAATTGCCAGATGAAACATTATGGGTTACTATTACACGTCTTGGCGAGAGTGAACGTCAAATCATGATGGCTAGTGACATCCTCAGTGATGATGAATTAGCCCAAATTGGAGGTCAATATGTGGTTAGGAATTGAAACAAGTAGCCTAGTATCAAGTGTAGCTCTGGTGGATGAAACTAGAGTGATTGGTGAAATCACTATGCAAGCAGGCTTTACTCATTCTGAACAATTGGTGCCACATATTGATGCCCTATTTAATATGACGGGGAAACAAAAATCTGATTTGACGGGAATTGTGGTCAGTACTGGTCCTGGTTCTTTCACAGGTTTACGTATCGGTATGGGTACAGCCAAGGCGATGGCCTATGCCCTCAACATTCCTTTATATGGTGTAATGACTATGGACGGAATGGCCTATAATTTGCCATATTGTGAGGGTATTATTTCTGTTCTTATCGATGCGCAAAAGAAAAATGTTTATGAAGCGCGTTATGAATGGCAAGACAATTCGTTGATATGTACTCAATTACCTATGGTGAAAGCTGCAGTAGATCTTATGAATGAGGTGGTGGCTGATGGTCATTCCATAACATTTATTGGGGATGGCATTAAACGTATTACTAAATTGATGCCTGACGATACACCACATATTCGTATTGCACCTATGACAGCAACTATACCTAAGGCAAGTTCGCTTGTCTTAGCAGCAATGCCACAGATTGAAGCTGGTGAAACTGAAAATCCGATGACGATGGTGCCATACTATATTCGTCGCTCTGAGGCTGAAGTTGTGTGGGAAGAAAAGCATAAAGACAATGTTGATATGCTGGCACAAAATTCTACAGTTATCGTGATTGAGACCGTGAAAACAGCCAATGTATTAACATCGTTAGATGACTCTACGTATATAGATGCTACAAACCATACAGGTGATATAGCTAAAGTATCAGTAACAACTGATAAGACTAGTGAGGTGGATCTATGATTATTCGACTAGCAGAGGTTTCCGATGCGGAAGAAATTTTCGATATTGAGGAAGAATGTTTTTCTATTCCTTGGTCCATGGATTCCATCGTGAATGAATTAGAAAACCCTGGACATAAACTCTATTTCGTAGTTGAGGAAAATAAACAATTATTAGCCTATGCTGGAGTGTGGCTTGTGGCAGATGAAGGGCAAATCACTAATGTAGCCGTTCGTACTTGTGCGCGCCGTGAAGGCTATGGGGCTATGCTTGTTCGAAAACTTGTAAAAGAATGTTTTAAACGTGGTGTTGCTGAAATTTTTCTTGAGGTGCGCGTATCGAATGTGGCTGCCATGTCACTATATCGACGCTTAGGATTTACCGTAAAAGGATTGCGGAAACATTATTATCAAGAACCTGTTGAAGACGCATATATCATGTCTTTAATTAAAGAGGATGTACAATGAGTGTATATACATTAGCACTAGAAAGTAGTTGTGATGAAACTTCGGCGGCTGTCTTGCAGGATGGTCGTACAATTTTATCCAATGTTATATCTAGTCAAATTCCAATTCATAGAAAATTTGGTGGCGTTGTGCCAGAGGTGGCCTCGCGTCATCATATAGAACAAGTCATCCCTGTTATCGACCAAGCTTTGGCAGATGCGCATGTAACATTACAAGATATTGATCATATCGGTGTTACTTATGGCCCAGGATTAGTAGGTGCTTTGTTAGTAGGTGTGGCAGCGGCGAAAGGTTTATCCTTTGCTACGGACATTCCTCTTATCGGTGTAAATCATATGGAAGGTCATATTTTTGCTAACTTCCTAGCTAATCCAGAACTAGAACCCCCATTTTTGAGCCTTGTAGTCTCTGGGGGTCATACTATGCTCGTGGTCGTAAAAGACTATGAAACATTTGAAATTTTAGGTCAAACTCGCGATGATGCAGCGGGAGAGGCTTTTGATAAAATTGCTCGTGTTATGGGATTTCCATATCCAGGTGGCCCGCATATTGATAACATTGCTATGGAAGGTAACCCTGAGGCTATCGAATTTCCGAAAGCATTGAGTGAGCCTGGTAACTTTGAATTTAGTTTTAGTGGATTAAAATCTGCCGTATTAAATTATTTAAATAGTGCAGCGCAGAAGAATATTGAAATTAACAAGGCCGATGTTGCCGCATCCTTCCAAAAAGCATTGGTTGATGTATTAGTGGAAAAAACAGAGGATGCCGCAAAACGTACAGGGCAAATGAAAATCACCATTGCTGGTGGTGTATCCGCCAATAAGGGGTTACAGAAGGCTATTAAGGAAATGTGCGAACGAAATGGATTTATGTATTATGAACCGCACAAAATCTTATCTACCGATAATGCAGCTATGATTGGATGTCGTGCGTATTACATGGCACAGGCAGGTAAATTTTCTGATTTATCATTAAATGCAAAACCAAGTGTAGATATTGGTACCGTATCTTGGGTGGAGTCGATTAAATAATGGATATACAAAGTACATTATTAAAAGATACCAATCTGTCTGAGCCACAAGTTAGCCTGTTGTTGCGGATTGCTGAGTTTATCCCTTTTGCTGAATCAGTGGTACAGCATGCTGTGTATATGTTTACGGCAAATCAAGAGGGGGGATTTTTGAAAATCTACCCTATAAAGCAGGGTATTGCTTGTAAATCATTATCTGCTACGATTGTTCCCATTTGGACACAGCTGTTGTCTGAAGGGCAACCTATACAGGGCTTTCAAGAGGAGCAAAATGGAAAATTAGCATTTATTATTACCTATCCTATTGTAGATAATGGTGGTAAGGTGATAGGGGGACTCGTATTTAAAAATCCTCATATAGAAAGTGTGGCTGATGAAAATATTATTCAACAAATTCTTCTTTTAACTGAGACCACATATATGTCTATGTTAATGCCACAAGATATATTGGATAATCCAAAGAGCCTTTATGAACCACTATCCTATCAGGATGGGGTTATCATATTTGATGAAGGGGGCACCATCATGTATGGTAATGAATCGGCATCTCGACTTGTTAATTTACTAGGCTTTGATCGGAGATTAGTAGGGTCATCTATTTATGGCAGTTCCTTGAAGTTGTCCTTTGTAAAAAAAGTGCTCACTGAACGACAAGGGGCCATTAGTGAGGAAATATACCAGGATATTGTGGTTCGTCAAACGGTCATTCCCGTATTCTTTGGGCGCGGTTTGAGCCGTAGTTTTTTGTTCTTAAAGGATATGACACGTGAAAGTAAACAACAACAGGCTTTATTAGTAAAAAATTCCGTTATTAAAGAGATTCACCATCGCGTAAAAAACAATTTGCAAACCGTAGCAGGACTGCTTCGCATGGAGGCTAGACGATCAGACTCTAATGAGGTTAAAAAAGCATTACAAGAGGGAATCTCTCGAATTGAAAGTATGGCATTGGTACACGACATCGTATCCCACTATGATGAGGATTATATTTCTATTCGTAGTATTTATGATGAACTTAGTAGATTGTTAAAAAATAGTATGCTGTTACCAAAGCAACAGGTGCAATGTGATTATATAGGAGATGATATTATCATTTCCTCACATCAAGCGAGTTATGTGTCCTTGATTATTAATGAACTCATATCTAATAGCATTGAGCATGGACTTGGGACACAAGATGGTCATATCACATTATCGGTACAGGACAATAATCAGCGTATTTTGATAACCTTAGGCGATGATGGCAAGGGACTGCCAGAGTCATTTTCTTTGGATGCATCCAAGCGATTAGGATTACAAATTATTAGAAATTTAGTGACTCATGAATTACAAGGCACAATACAGATGGGAAATCATCAGTCTGGGGGGACAATTGTGACCATTGATTTTGAAAAAGGAGAATAATATGAAGGTAGTACTCGTAGATGATGAATCTTTAATTAGAATGGATCTTAGAGATATTCTAGAGTCTGGTGGCTGTGAAATTATAGGAGAAGGTGCTAATGGCGTTGAAGCCATTCGGTTGGCAAAACAATTACAACCAGATGTAATCCTTATGGATGTAAAAATGCCAGAATTAGATGGTATAGAGGCAGCTCGACAAATTGGTTATAATCATTATGCACCAGTTGTGCTATTAACGGCGTTTAGTCAAGATGATCTAGTTAAAAAAGCAAAAGACTCTGGCGTATTTGGCTATTTGATTAAACCCGTTAGAGAAGAGCAACTGATTCCTACATTACAAATGGCTATTGGCCGTTTTAAAGAGGATGAGCAAATGCGTGCCGATATGGCATCTTTAGAACAATCTTTAGAGGATCGCAAACTTATTAGTCGTGCTACCGGGCTATTAATGGATATGTATAAAGTAACTGAGGATGAGGCGTTTTCTCGGATTCGTGGCTTGGCAATGAAAAAACAAGTGACCATTGCTACTTTGTGCGAACAGATTATCGCATCGGCGAGTAAAAAATAATATTGGTATAGTGAGTAAAAAATAATATGGCATAACGGATAAAAAATAATAACGAAATGTAGACAGAGCTATAACAAGATGAATTACAACATCATCTTGTTATAGCTTTTTGCACTTTTGATTTGACTTTATATTGTAAAAGTTATATAAAAGTCTAGTAAAAAACTAATTAGTCAAAAAATCAAAAAAATATACTTGCAATTATTGAGGGATAGGATATAATAATACATGTGATTAGCACTCAAGATGTTTGAGTGCTAACAATATAAAAATAAATTACTAATAAGGAGTGACTTCTCATGTTAAAACCATTAGGCGATCGCGTTATTATTCGCGTATTAGAAAAAGAAGAAAAAACTAAAAGTGGTATTTTTTTACCAGATACTGCAAAAGAAAAACCTCAAGAAGGTGAAGTAGTAGCCGTAGGTGCTGGTAAAGTATATGACAATGGCCAACGTGTTGCATTAGAAGTGCAAGTTGGAGATAAAGTATTATTCGCTAAATACGCTGGTACAGATGTAAATATTGATGGTGTTGATCATTTAGTTCTTAGTGAACGCGATATCTTAGCAGTTTTATAAGATTAAATTGATTCACTATAATAATTGAGCTTATTGTAGTGAATTGGAATGTTCTATTAGTTGCTTTCACAGTGACTAATGTATTAATTACATGTAATTTGAATAGAGTACTATTCAAGGAGGCAATATACAATGGCAAAAGAAATTTTGTTTAATGAAGAAGCTCGCCGTGCATTAGGTCGTGGCGTTGATCAATTGGCAAATGCAGTAAAAGTTACATTGGGACCTAAAGGTCGTAATGTTGTATTGGATAAAAAATTTGGTGCTCCTACTATCACTAATGATGGTGTAACTATCGCTCGTGATATCGAACTTCCAGATCCATTTGAAAATATGGGGGCACAATTAGTAAAAGAAGTTGCTACAAAAACTAATGATGTAGCTGGTGACGGCACTACTACTGCAACAGTATTGGCTCAAGCAATGATTCAAGAAGGTATGCGTAACGTAGCTGCTGGTGCTAATCCTATGATCTTGAAAAAAGGTATTGAAATGGCAGTAGGCGCTTTGGTAGAAGAAGTTAAAAAACGTGCTATTAAAGTATCTGGCAAATCTGACATCGCTCAAGTTGCGTCCGTATCTGCAGCTGATGAAGAAATTGGCGGTTTGATTGCAGAAGCAATGGAAAAAGTTGGTAAAGATGGTGTTATCACTGTTGAAGAATCCAAAGGCTTGCAAACAGGTTTGAACGTAGTAGAAGGCATGCAATTCGACCGTGGCTACATTTCCCCTTACATGGTAACTGACCCTGATCGTATGGAAGCAGTTATCGACAATCCTTTGATTTTGATTACCGACCGTAAAATTACTGCTATCGCTGATATGCTTCCAACATTGGAAAAAGTAGTAAAAGTTGGTAAAGAATTATTGATTATCGCTGAAGACGTTGAAGGCGAAGCATTGGCTACATTGGTAGTTAACCGTTTGCGTGGTACTTTCAAAGCCGTTGCTGTAAAAGCACCTGGTTTCGGTGACCGTCGTAAAGCAATGCTTGAAGATATCGCTATCCTTACTGGTGGTACTGTTATCACTGAAGATATGGGACGTAAGCTCGACAGCGTTGAATTAGAAGATTTGGGTACTGCTCGTCAAGTACGTATCTCCAAAGATGAAACAGTTATCATCGATGGCGTAGGTGACAAAGCAGTAATTGCTCAACGTGTAGCTCAAATCCGTGCACAAGTAGAAGAAACTACTTCTGAATTCGATAAAGAAAAATTGCAAGAACGTTTGGCTAAATTATCTGGTGGTGTTGCAGTTATCGAAGTAGGGGCTGCTACAGAAGTTGAAATGAAAGATAAAAAACTTCGTATCGAAGATGCATTGAATGCAACTCGTGCCGCTGTGGAAGAAGGTATCGTTGCTGGTGGTGGTACTACTTTCATCGACATCATTCCTGTTCTTGACACATTAGAAGCAACTGGCGATGTTCAAACTGGTATTAACCTTGTTAAACGCGCTGTAGAAGAACCAGTTCGTCAAATCGCATACAATGCCGGTTTAGAAGGTTCTGTTGTAGTAGAAAAAGTTAAAAATACTGAAGTAGGTGTTGGTTTCAACGCATTAACTGAAGAATATGTAGATATGGTAAAAGCTGGTATCGTAGATCCTGCAAAAGTTACTCGTTCTGCTCTTCAAAATGCAGCATCCATTGCATCCTTGGTGTTGACAACTGAAACAATCGTTGCTGACAAAGTAGAAGAAGGTGCGGCAGCAATGCCAGCTATGCCTCCAATGGGTGGCATGGGCGGCATGATGTAATCTC
This sequence comes from Veillonella absiana, assembly GCF_032970865.1. Taxonomy (NCBI): domain Bacteria; kingdom Bacillati; phylum Bacillota; class Negativicutes; order Veillonellales; family Veillonellaceae; genus Veillonella; species Veillonella absiana. The sequence continues at coordinate 164,901 of NZ_JAWJZB010000003.1, forward strand.
CATATATAGAGTTTTATATCATTGCTAATTACATAGCTATACATACACAACCCTTATATCAAGGTATTGATATAAGGGTTGTTTTACTATATTGAATAAATTCATTGACTAGGTCTGTGGATTCCTCTATAATAAATATTGTTAAAATTCTATAGAAAATACATGGTAAAGTATCTATACACTATTAGTGTAGTGTTATGCCAATTGTTAGAATATATTTTTTGTTCCTAATAGGAGAGTCAGATGAGCGAGAAAAAAGTCCCATTTACAGTAGAGCAACTTGAAGACATTATTAAAGAATACCCAACGCCTTTCCACATCTATGATGAAGAAGGTATTGTAAATAATATGAAACGTTTTTTAGCAGCATTTAATTGGAACAAAGGTTTCAAAAATTATTTTGCTGTGAAAGCTACACCAAATCCTTACCTAATGCGTTTATTACAACCATTGGGCGTAGGGGCAGATTGTTCTTCTTTGGCAGAGTTAATTCTTTGTGAAAAGGTTGGTATCACTGGTCATGATATTATGTTCACGTCCAATAACACACCATATGTAGAGTACAAGAAAGCATTAGATTTGGGGGCTATCATCAATCTTGATGATATTACACATATCGATTATTTATTAGAAAACCATGGTTCTTTACCTGATACAATGTGTTTACGTTATAATCCTGGTGATTTAAAATCTGGTGGTAACGATATCATTGGTGTTCCAACAGAAGCTAAATATGGAATGACTCATGAACAAGCTTTAGAATCATACAAACGTATGAAAGGACTTGGAGTTAAGCACTTTGGTTTACACGTTATGTTAGCTTCCAATGACAGAGATGTGATGGCTCATAAACAAACAGCTGAAATTTGCTTTGAATTTGCTCTTGAAATTCGTGAAAAAGTTGGTATTGAGTTAGAATTTATCGATCTTGGTGGTGGTGTAGGTGTTGCTTATCGTCCTGAAGAAGAACCTATGGACTTTGAAGCATTAGGTGCTGAAATCAAAGAAGCTTATGAGCGTATTTTAGTGGGAAATCAGTATCCACATATTGCCTTATCATATGAATGTGGCCGTATGGTAACGGGACCATTTGGTTGGCTCGTATCTACAGCGATTCATAAAAAAGAAATCTACCGTAACTATATTGGTTTAGATTCCTGTATGGCTAATTTAATGCGTCCAGCATTGTATGGTTCCTATCATCACATTACAGTAATGGGAAAGGAAAATGCGCCTTTAGATCATGTATATGATGTAACTGGATCTTTATGTGAAAACAATGATAAATTCGCTATTCAACGTGAATTACCAAAAATTGATATCGGGGATCGTGTTATTATTCATGATGCTGGTGCACATGGTCATTCTATGGGCTTCAATTATAATGGTAAATTACGTTCTGCTGAATTATTATTGCATAAGGATGGCAGCGTAACACAAATTCGTCGTGCTGAAACATATGATGATTTGTTTGGCACATTGGATTTCTCTAATTTATAATAAAAAATTATAAGTAAAAAGTATTAATTGAGAATTGATACCAAAATACTCATTTGGATAAAAAGCCTATTTATATAAGTAATATATACTATTCTTTTAATTCCAATATATTTTGGTAGGAATATCTTGCTATCAATTAGACAAGCATGTATAATAAGTATAGATAGTTATGCACATGACTTGCTAAAGTGGCGAGAAGATACAGCGGTATTCACTTTGGTGCATACCGCTTTTTTACGTCTATATAAGACATGTGTTGATATATTTTATTTAGTAATATTCATATTGTTTTAGCATTATATATAGTATATAAGGAGTGAATTATTTTGGCTGAACTGCTTCAAGTAAAAGATTTAGAAGTATCTGTTGAAGGTAAAAAAATATTAAAAGGCATTAACCTGACAATTAATCCAGGTGAAATCCATGTAGTTATGGGTACAAATGGTGCTGGTAAATCTACATTGGCTAATGCTATTATGGGTAACCCAATTTACACTGTAGATAAAGGTTCCATCGTATTTGATGGTAACGATATTACAGAAGATGCTGTTAATGACCGTGCCAAAGCTGGTATTTTTATGTCTTTCCAACATCCAATTTCTGTGCCAGGCATCACTGTTGAAAACTTTATTCGTACAGCTAAATCTACAATTACTGGTGAAAATGTACGTGCATTGGCTTTCAAAAAAGAATTAAAAGCTAAAATGGATGAATTATCTTTTGATGCAGCCTATGCGCAACGTTATGTTAATGAAGGTTTCTCTGGTGGTGAACGTAAGAAAAATGAAATCTTACAAATGTCTATTCTTGATCCTAAATTAGCTATTCTTGACGAAACTGATTCTGGTCTTGACGTGGATGCTGTTCGCATCGTTTCTGAAGGTGTAAATCGTTTCCATAATGAAAAGAACTCAGTATTGATTATTACTCATCACAATCAAATTCTTCAAAAATTAAATCCTACATTCGTTCATGTTTTGATTAACGGTAAAATCGTTAAAACTGGCGATGCATCCCTAGTAAAAGAAATTGAAGAAAAAGGTTACGACGCATATAAAGAATTGGCTTAGGAGGCATTCATGGAAGAAAGAAAGAAGACGCAAGTTGCGGATATGGACCGTGGTGTCTATGACATCAGAAACGAGTTCGATTATTCCTATATTGCTGATACAGGTTTGACGGAAGAAATCATCCGTGAGATTTGGGCGAACAAAAATGAACCTGAATGGATGCTTGAGTTCCGTTTAAAATCCTTAGATATATATAATAAGATGGATATTCCAACTTGGATTCCAGATATTAGTGGTCTTGATATGTCTAACATTGTCACCTATGTAAAACCAAAGGTGGACATGAAAGAAAGCTGGGATGAAGTTCCAGAAGATATTAAGAGCACATTTGACCGCCTTGGTATTCCAGAAGCGGAAAAAACATCCTTAGCTGGTGTAGGTGCACAATACGACTCAGAAGTTGTATACCATAGCATTCAAGAAGATTTGGTTAAGCAAGGTGTTATCTATACAGATATTGAAACGGCTCTTCATGAACATGAAGAAATCGTTAAAAAGTATTGGATGACATTGATTCCTCCGACGGATCACAAATGGGCAGCTTTACATGGTGCTGTTTGGTCTGGTGGGTCCTTCGTATATGTACCAGCTGGCGTACAAGTAGATATTCCATTACAATCCTATTTCCGTTTAAATGCTCCTGGCGCTGGTCAGTTTGAACATACTATGATTATCGTAGAAGAAGGTGCGAAAGTTCACTTTATCGAAGGCTGTTCTGCACCTAAATATGATGTATCTAACCTTCATGCGGGTGCTGTAGAATTATTTGTAAAAGATAATGCATCTCTTCGCTACTCTACTATCGAAAACTGGTCCAAGAATATGTACAATTTGAATACAAAACGTTGTATTGTTGGTAAAGGTGGCACGATTGAGTGGGTTTCTGGTTCATTCGGATCTCGTGTAGCTTGCTTATATCCAATGAGTATTCTAAATGGTGAAGGGGCACATTGTGAATTTACAGGTGTTACATTTGCCGGTGAAGGTCAGTTCCTTGATACAGGTTGTAAAGTTGTTCATAATGCTCCACACACAACAAGTAATGTAAACTCCAAATCTATCTCTAAAAGTGGTGGTGCTGCTATTTACCGTGGCTTGTTAAAAATGGGACCTAATGCAGAACATGCAAAAGCAACTGTTTCTTGTGAATCCTTAATGCTTGATGCAGAGTCTCAATCTGATACAATCCCTGCTATCATCATTGAAAATGATAATGTGGATATCGGTCATGAAGCAAAAATTGGACGTATTTCTGATGAGGCCATTTTCTACTTGATGACTCGTGGTATTAGTGAAGAGGAAGCGCGTGCTATGCTTGTACGTGGTTTCGTTGAACCAATTTCTAAAGAATTGCCATTGGAATATGCTGTAGAAATGAATAATTTGATTAATCTAGAACTTGAAGGTTCCATTGGGTAGGAGGACATATGAGCGAAAATTTATTATTTAATGTGCTTCCAAGACCAACCTTTAGATGGTTACGTGTTAACCATACACAAGGTCAAGTTTTAGGTGCAACAGACGAAAGAGCAAATGTGGTAATCAATGCCAATGCAGGTGTTGTAACACCATTGATTAATACAGAGTTGGTGAAAGCAACCTTCCCAGGTGTTAACCCAACAGCTTTGCAAAATTTAATTTCTACTGGTGAAGCTCATTTGATTACTGTGCCAGCAAATGGTAAAGAGGTAGTTATAATTGAAGTAAATGCTGCTAAACGTATAGCTAGCCGTTTCCAATTCCATGTAGGAGATAGAGCGGAATTAGAGGTTCTCATTCTTATGACTGGGGACGCAAAAGATACTAGTGTTGAAACTTTTACAGAATTCATCATTGGTGAGGAAGCAAATGTAGTAGTGAAGAAGGTTAATTTGATAAGCGAAGAATTGCAACAAATTGAACACCGCTACACTAAACTTGCTGATCGTGCTAATGTGGAATTTATTAACATCGAAATTGGCGGTAAAGAAAATATCTTACATTTTGAACAGGATTTAGCCGGTGAAGAATGTGAACTTATTCATGATTTAGCATATCTTGGCGATAAAGAACAGAAATTTGATATTTTTATGTTGATGAGTCATGGTGGTAAAAAATCTAAATCTGATATTCATACATTGGGTGCATTAAGTGATGTGTCTAAAAAATCTTTCCGTGGTACACTTGATTTCCTTCATGGTGCTACTGGTTCTGAAGGTGCGGAAGAAGATACTTGTTTATTGCTTGATCCAACTGTAAAATCTGTATCATTGCCATTATTGCTGTGTAAAGAAGATAATGTAGTTGGTAACCATGCAGCCAGTGCCGGCCAATTGGACAAAACAAAATTATTCTACTTGATGAGCCGTGGTTTCAGTGAAGCCGAAGCAAAACATATCATCGTAGAATCTATGATTCGTCCAATTATTGACCGTATTGGTAATGAAGATATCGAAGAAGCAGCATTAACAGCTGTACGAAATAAAATTTAAAGAGGGATATATATGAAACCCATTACAGAAGCTTACAAAGACTTTCCAATTTTAAATAAAACACATAATGGCAATCGTGTTATCTATTTAGATAGCGGTGCTACAGCACAAATTCCACAAGTGGTAGTGGATCGTCTTGTTGAACATATGACACAACATAATGGTAATCCACACCGTGGTTCCCATGTGTTGGCTGTAGAAGCTAGTGAAGCCTATGAAAATGCTCGTGACCGCGTTGTTGAATTTATCAATGCTCGTGAACGTGAAGAGGTTATTTTTACTCGCAATAGTACTGAATCCATGAATCTTGTGGCTCATTGCTATGGTGTTAACAATGTACAAGAAGGAGACAAAATCCTAATTACTGTGGCAGAACATCATGCGAACTTAGTAACTTGGCAATATGTAGCTAATAAAACTGGTGCAACTCTTGAATATATGTATTTAGATGAAACTGGTCATTTAAAAGATGGTGAAATCAATAAAATTGATGAACACACTAAAATTGTGGCCTTTGCTCATGTAAGTAATGTATTGGGCATGGAATTCCCTGTAAAAGAATTAATCGAGAAAGCTCACTCCGTAGGTGCCATCGTCGTTCTTGACGGTGCACAATCTACACCGCATATGAAAATTGACGTACAAGCACTTGACTGCGATTTCTTCGTATTCTCTGGTCATAAAATGTGTGCTTCTCAAGGTATCGGTGTTTTATACGGCAAACGTGCATTGCTTGAAGCCATGCCTCCATTCTTGTTAGGTGGGGACATGATTGAATATGTAAAAGAACAAACTACTACATTCAATGAATTGCCATATAAATTTGAAGCTGGTACACCAAATGCAGATGGTGCTGTAACATTACATGCGGCCATTGATTATTTGGAATCCTTCGGTATGGAGCAAATTGAAAGCTACGAAGAAAAATTAGTAGCCTATATTTTACCAAAGATGCTTGAAATTCCTCATGTACGTGTACTAGGTAGTACAAATCCAAAAGAAAAACATGGTGTTATTGCTTTCACAGTAGAAGATGTACATCCTCATGATGTAGCAACCATTATGGATAGCAAAGGTATTTGTATCCGTTCTGGCCATCACTGTGCACAGCCACTAGGTGCGTTCTACAATGTAGCTGCATCTAGCCGACTCAGCATGTACTTGTATACCCGTAAAGAAGATTTGGATGCATTCTTGGACGTATTAAAAACAGTTCGTTCTGTTATGGGATATAAAGACTAGGAGAGATTAGAACCATGGAAATGGATCAATTATATACAGAGTTAATTTTAGAACATAATCAAGATAAACGTAATAAACATGAACTTGATGCATTTACTGTATCTGAACATGGTCATAATCCAAGTTGTGGCGATGATTTAACATTACAAGTAGATGTACAAGATGGTATTGTGAAAGATGCTGCTTATACAGGTTCTGGTTGTGCCATCAGCCAAGCCTCTGCATCTATGATGATTGATATTATCAAAGGCAAATCTGTAGAAGAAGCATTGCGTTTAGTTGAATTATTTTTGGGTATGATCAAGAAAGACGTTACTGATGACGAAGAGTTAGAGGAATTGGAAGATGCTATGGCATTAAAAAATATTTCAAATATGCCTGCTCGTGTTAAATGTGCCGTACTTGCTTGGCATACATTGAAAGAAGCACTAAAAATATAAACCCTTTGGATTGTTATCTAATGGTGAATACTAAACAGCATAGTCCATTGGACTATGCTGTTTATGTTATAATAATGGTGTTATATTTATTATTCTATTTTTATATAAGAGGTGTCTGATGAAGACCGTATTATTTGATTTAGATGGAACGTTAACAGATTCTAGAGAAGGTATTGTCAATTCTATTAAATATGCGCTTAATGCATTTGACTATGAAATTCCTGATGAAGATACATTGCAATTGTTTTTAGGACCACCTATTGTGGAATCTTTTCAAGAACATTGTGGTATGACAGAGGAAGAGGCACGCATTGCGTACAAAAAATTCCAAGAGCGCTATGGCACATTAGGGAAGTTTGAAAACAGAGTCTACGATGGTATTTCAGAGTTACTGACAAAACTGAGAGCCGAACATTATTATGTGGCGGTAGCTACAGCGAAACCAGAGCACTTTGCCCGTGAAATTCTCGATCATTTTTATTTGACACCATACTTTAATTTAATTGTTGGCGCTGATGCTGCAAGTGGACTCATTCACAAGGAAGATATTTTGAAAAAAGCCCTAAATCTAAGTGGTCAACCATTACAAGATAAAAATGGTCGTCGTATTGCTTACATGGTAGGAGATCGTAAATATGATGTGGAATCTGCTAATGCCTTAGGTTGTATTTCTATCGGTGTTACCTATGGTTATGGTGCTGAATCAGAATTGTTGGCAGCCAATGCAGAATATCTTTGTGATGAACCAGATGAAATTGCAATGACTCTTGATTTAGAGGAAATGATGGTGCGCAGATAAAATAAACCCTGCACTTCGTATGATACGAGGTACAGGGTTTTATTTTTGTGAAAGTAGGTTGAGTAGTATTACAATGAATCTACACAATGGTCGCTAAAAATGGATTAGCCGTTATTTTTTTGGCCTTTGCCTTTTTTGGCAATTACTTTAAATACTTTAGCACTTTGAGATTTTAATTTTTTACCAGTTTGTTTTAATTGGATACGAGTACGCGATACGCGACCTAATGTAGTGATTTTAGTTTGACGACGAGGTTTCATATCACGTTCATTACCAAAGTCAGCACGTTGAACGCTAGTGGCTTTGACTTTTTCTGCACGGAATGATTTACGTAAGGCTTTCATCATTAGTGTTAAAGGCACTTCATTTTCAAAACTATACATGTCACCAGCTACGTAACCGAGAGCTGGATATGTATGTAAGCATAAATGGAATTTTGGAGCAATGGCGATGAGGATAATTTCGTCGTCCATTACTTGGCAACTAATTTCATCTACTTCGTGTTCAGCTAAATCAAAAGCAGTTGCTACACTTTCTTGTACGGAGGTAGCAGAAGAGATTGTATCTTCATCACAAGCATATAAGTCGATTAATAATTGTTGGCCTAATGCATCTGCCATAGGGGAACACCTTCTTTCTATTAGATATATATTCAATTCATTATACATTGTATCTTGGTAGGTGTAAACATAAACTAAAAATGAATATGATTTTTGACTTTTAGACATGATAAGTCAAATTTTAATAGGCTATACATTCTAAAGTTGACTAAAAGAAAGTACTATAAATGCTTATAAAACCAGGTTTTTTAAAAGTCAAAAATTAATTTTGATTTTTTGACTTTTTATTGTTGACAAAGGTCAAAAGGACGAATATAATGTAATCATAATAAAGGACAAAAAGACAAAGAGGTGATTTATATGAGTATTATAGCTGATAAAATAGAAAAGTTTATATTAGAAAAAATGAAAGAAGAACAAGAGCGCATCATCTTAAAACGAAATGAGTTAGCCGATGAATTAAATTGTGCACCATCTCAAATTAGTTATGTATTGAGTACTCGTTTTTCTAATGATCGTGGGTTTGATGTAGAATCTAGACGTGGTCTTGGTGGTTATATTCGCATTAGTAAATTAACACCTACATCCTCTGGGTATTTGCCAGTGGTGATTTCACCTTATCATATTTATCAAACACCTGATGATAGTGAAAGATTGATTGATTTACGAGATGTGGACCAATCATTATTCCAATTGTTGCAACAAGATAAAATTACAAGACGTGAAGCACAACTAATGCATAATTTCTTTGCTTCTATTATCGATTATGTTGATATGGATGATCGTAATGAAGTAATCCGAAATCTATATGCATCCATGATTGATATCTTAAAGAAGGAGTGATGAACTATGTTATGTGATCACTGTAAACATAATGAAGCAACGATGCATATGACAAGCATCGTTAATAATCAAAAGACAGAACAGCATCTATGTGCTGATTGTGCCAACAAATTACAAAAGGCAGGTAAGTTCTCACCATTTAGTTCCTTTGCTAACGATATGTGGGACAATAACTTCTTTACTAATGATTTCTTCCAAAATATGGTGTATCCAGACAGTTTATTACAATCTAGAGAGCGAAGAACTTGTCCACATTGTGGCATAAGCTACGATACATTTAATCGCACAGGTAAATTTGGTTGTGATCAATGTTACGATACTTTCAGTAAAGAAATACAACCATTATTACAACGGATTCAGGGTACATTAGAATATAATGGTCGTGTTCCAAGTCGTGGTAATGATGTATTTAGAGCAAAGCGGGAAATTAAACGATTACGCCACCAATTAGATGAAGCCATTAAAGTGGAAGATTTTGAACAAGCTGTACAGCTCAGAGATAAAATTAAAACATTAGAAGAAACTGTACATCCTAGCGCTGAATAAGGAGGTGGCTGTGATGTTAGATAAAATTTTAGACGCCCCTCTTAGTGAGTGGTTGAAGGATACAAATGATAAAGAACATATTGTAATTTCAAGCCGCATTCGTTTAGCTAGAAATTTTAAAGATATATTGTTTACCAACCGAAATGATGAGGAATCTTTGAAAAAGGTTGATGCTATTGGTAAAGGCCTATTATCCACCTTACGCCAGGCTGATTCTAAAGAGTTCTCCAATATTTCGTTAGATAAATTGTCTGATGTAGAACGTGCGGCATTAGTTGAAAAACATCTAATCAGCCCAGCATTAGCAGAAAAATTACTATATCGCGGATTGATTGTATCCGCGGATGGTTCCGTAGCCATCATGGTTAACGAAGAAGATCATTTACGCATCCAAACTATGGAGGCTGGCTTAAACCTTCGTAAGGCCTATGAACATGCCATCGTCATCGATGATGCCATCGAGGCTAAACATAGTTATGCATTCCATGAAACATATGGTTATTTAACCGCTTGTCCTACCAATGTAGGGACAGGGATGCGGGCTTCCGTAATGTTACATTTGCCAGCATTGGCAATGACTGAAAAAATCAATCGTTTAATTCGCAGCATCATCCAATTAGGGTATTCAGTACGAGGTTTATATGGTGAAGGTTCTGAAGCTTTAGGCCATATTTTCCAAGTATCTAACCAACGTACATTGGGTGCAAGTGAAGATGAAACTATTGAACAATTACAAAAAATTGTAGAAGGCATTGTAGCAGAAGAGCAAAAATGCCGTACTGCATTACAACAAGGTGATGTAGAGGCCTTTGAAGATAGATTGTGGCGATCCTATGGTGTGCTAAAATATGCACGTCGTATTAGTGGCCAAGAAGCCTTGTCATTATTGAGTGATGCTCAATTGGGAATGGATATGGGAATTCTTCCAACATGGAAATCCGATGTATTTAATGAGCTCGTGGCGACAACACGACCAAACTTCCTTAGCAAATATGCTGAAAAAGATACCATGACTAGTAGTGAGCGTGATAGTTATCGCGCTAAAATTATCCGTCAAAAACTTGACTAGTGAGTTTAGACGTTTACATAGATTAGAACAACAATAAATGAAAGCAATCATAGAGAGAAATTGAGGTGAAGTTTTATGATGCAACGATTTACAGATGGAGCACAACGTGTATTATCTTTAGCAGAGCAAGCAGCTCGTGAATTAGGTCATGATTATGTGGGTACAGAACATGTATTGATTGGCCTGTTGAAAGAAAAACAAGGCGTAGCTGCGAAGGCTTTATATGAACTTGGCGTTACTGCAGAGGATGTAGAATCCGATGTAGTGGAACAAGTGGGTAAAGGTAATCACAGTGGTTCCACAATATATATGACACCACGTGTCAAACGCGTATTGGAACTAGCTATTGAAAGTGCTAACCGTATGCAACACAATTACGTAGGTACAGAACACATTTTACTTGGCCTATTAAGTGATGGTGGCGGCGTAGCCGTAGCTATATTGCAAGATTTAAATGTACGTCGTGACGATGTAGTGAATGCTATACGCAATAGTTTGGGCGGTAATCAACAAGCACAATCAGGGTGTGGACAAGAAGGACAATCTAGTAATAGCAATTTAGGTGACTTAGCTGATTTTGCCACTGATTTGAATGAATCTGCTAAACAAGGCAAGATTGATCCAGTCATTGGCCGTGACACGGAAATTACACGTGTTATCCAAATCTTGAGCCGTCGTACTAAAAATAACCCAGTATTAATTGGTGAACCTGGTGTTGGTAAAACAGCCATCGCTGAGGGCCTTGCACAACGTATTGTCACTGGTAATGTACCAGAAATTTTACGTAACAAACGAATTATTTCCTTGAGTATCAGTGCCATGCTGGCAGGCGCTAAATACCGTGGTGAATTTGAAGAACGTTTGAAAAAAGCCATCGATGAAGTACAAAAACATGATGATATGATTATTTTCATTGATGAAATCCACACATTGGTTGGGGCTGGTGCCTCTGAAGGTGCTATGGATGCTGCTAATATCTTGAAACCAGCATTAGCTCGTGGCACATTCCAAGTTATTGGTGCCACTACATTGGATGAATATAAGAAACACATCGAAAAAGATGCTGCCTTAGAACGTCGTTTCCAACCAGTACAAGTAGGGGAACCTACCGAAGAGGATGCATTGAGCATTTTGGAAGGCTTACGTGACCGTTACGAAGCGTTCCATAAAGCTAAAATTACTGATGAAGCCTTGAAAGCGGCTGTAACATTATCTAGTCGCTACATTACGGATCGATTCCTCCCAGATAAAGCTATCGACGTTATGGATGAGGCGGCCTCTAAAGTTCGTATGAAAGTATTTTCTGCTACACCTGATGTGAAGGCATTGGAAGATCGTTTAGCGAATATTCAAAAAGAAAAAGAAGCAGCCATTACATCTCAAGACTTTGAACAAGCAGCTAAACTTCGTGATGAAGAAAAATCAGTAACAAAAGAAATTGAAGATAAAAAAGCATCGGCTAAGGAAAAATCTGATGAACAACTCGTTGTTACAGACGATGATATTGCAGCCGTAGTAACACAATGGACTGGTATTCCTGTATCCAAGATTGCCGAAAAAGAATCGGAAACATTATTACACTTGGAAGATGAACTTCATAAACGTGTAGTTGGTCAGAACGATGCAGTAGTAGCTGTAGCGAAAGCCGTTCGTCGTGCTCGGGCCGGTTTAAAGGATCCAAAACGTCCAATTGGTTCGTTCTTGTTCCTAGGCCCTACAGGGGTTGGTAAAACTGAATTGGCTAGAGCATTAGCAAGCTCCTTGTTTGGTGATGAAAATGCTATGATTCGCCTTGATATGTCTGAATATATGGAAAAACATACTGTATCTCGTCTAGTCGGAGCGCCTCCAGGATACGTTGGGCACGAAGAAGGTGGCCAATTAACAGATGCAGTACGTCGTAAACCATATAGCGTTATCTTGCTTGATGAAGTAGAAAAAGCTCATGCTGATTTCTTTAATATCTTGCTTCAAGTATTAGATGATGGTCGTTTAACAGACAGCCAAGGTCGTACAGTAGACTTTAGAAATACAGTCATCATCATGACAAGCAACCTAGGCTCCAAACAATTGAAGACTGATAATGCAGCTCTTGGTTTTATCTCCAGCAAGAAAACTGATGTAACTGTAGAAAATACAGAAGAACAACAATTTAAAGAAGCTAAAAAAGCTGCTTTAGATGCTGTAAAACGTCACTTTAGACCAGAATTCTTGAATCGTATTGATGAAATGATTGTATTCCATCCATTAACAAGAACTGATTTAAAACAAATTGTACATATCTTGATGAAGGATGTAACAAAACGTTTAGGTACTATTAACCTCGAATTGACTATTTCTGACAGCGCTATGGATGTACTTGTAAAAGAAGGCTCTGACTTTGCTTACGGTGCTCGTCCATTGAAACGTGCTATTCAACGACTCATTGAAGATCCGGTTTCTGATTTAATACTCCAAGGAGGTGTTAAAGAAGGTCAGACAATTAAAGTTGATGCAACAGATGGAGAAATTACAGTTTCTGCATAAAAATTAGTGATAAATTCACTTTCACAATAAAAATATGTCTCAAAAAATGGTATACTATTAGATAACAATAGTTGACCGAACTGTAGAACAATTATGCAAATAAAAGGTCATGAATGATTGGTTCATGACCTTTTATTATTATTTGATAAGGGAGGATATATGGCGAAGGTTAAGACAACATTTTTCTGTAATAACTGCGGTGCAGAATCCTCTAAATGGATGGGCCGTTGCCCACAATGTGGGGAGTGGAACTCTCTAGTAGAAGAAGTCATCAAGGAAACAAAGCATAGCCGTACACCTACAAATCGTGGTGTAGGCCAAAACGTGATGAAACCAGTGGCCCTGCCAGATATTGAAGTGTCCAATATTGCACGCATTCCATCGGGGTATAAGGAAATTGACCGCGTCTTGGGTGGTGGCATTGTGCCAGGTTCATTAATGCTCCTCGGTGGCGATCCTGGTATTGGTAAATCTACATTGCTATTGCAAGTATCTAAACAAGTAGCCGAAGATGTGGGTATCGTACTCTATGCGTCTGGTGAAGAATCACAATTACAATTAAAACTTAGAGCGGAACGCTTGAGTATTAATAGTGCGAATTTACATGTATTAGCTGATACGGATTTGGATCATGTATTGGAAGAAGCACTGGCAAATAAACCATCATTACTAGTGATAGATTCTATTCAGACCATGTATACTGGAGATATTGAGGCGGCGCCAGGTAGCGTTAGCCAAGTACGTGAATGTACAGCTCGTTTATTACGGTTTGCAAAGGAGCAAAATATCTCTATTATCATCATCGGTCATGTGACGAAGGAAGGTAATATTGCTGGACCAAGAATGCTAGAACATATGGTGGATGTGGTACTCTATTTTGAGGGGGAACGATCCTACCAATTCCGTATCTTACGTGCTATCAAGAATCGTTTTGGATCTACGTCGGAAACAGGTATTTTTGCCATGGAGGAAGAAGGCCTAGGGGAACTTGAAAATCCATCGGAAGCACTATTAGCTGAACGTTCTGATGAAGAGAGCGGCAGTGCTGTCATGATTTATTTAGAAGGGGTGCGCCCTATACTTGTAGAAGTACAGAGTCTTGTCACACCCACAGCCTTTGGTATGCCACGCCGTACATCCATAGGATATGATTTGAATCGTCTTATAGTTTTGTTGGCAGTACTTGAAAAACGTTGTGGTTTTACATTGGGCAATAAGGATGTGTATGTAAATGTCATCGGCGGCCTCAAGGTGAATGAGCCAGCTTGTGATTTATCCATGGCGGTAGCCATCGTTTCTAATTTGAAAAATCGTGTGGTGCCTGCCGATATGGTTATTCTTGGGGAAGTGGGACTCACTGGTAATGTGCGAAGTATTCCACGTATCGAACAACGGATTAGTGAAGCTAAAAAATTAGGCTTTACGAAATTTGTTATTCCTGATGGAAATTTACGTCAAGTAAAAACAAAAAATAGTGAACTTCAAATTCGTGGGGTAAAAACGATTCAAGAGGCTATGCAACTGGCATTTAATTAAAGAATCACAATTTATGCTATAGAATTTTTCTATTCTTTGTCGTTAGTGATATATATGACGGCTAATACATGAATATTTAGTAGTATATCTATATAGTTTTTTATTCATATTGTTATCATCAGTATGGAATACAATATGTATAGTTTTTATATTTTCTAAAAAGGAGGTGACATTATGATTTACAATATATTGCGTTATGTGATTGCTCTCTTGGCAGGGGTGGCCAGCTATATGGGAATCGATGGGGCGATGCCTTTACTTGATCCCTATATAGATGCAAAATTCCTGAATTCCAGTGGTTTAACATTAACAGCTATTAAAATAGCAGTTCTTGTGGCAGGCAGTCTCGTGGGCGCGGCTATTGGCTATTTCATTTCGTCATTCATTTTGAACCAAGGTTTAATTATTTCTCGTCAGTTGGAGCGGTTATTAACACGTGTTCCGAATCAAGAATTAGTGGCAGGCACTATCGGTTTATTATTTGGACTTATTATTGCTAATCTTATTGGTGTTGCCTTTAATCAGATTCCTATTGTGGGGCCGTATATTCCTATCATTTTGAGCGCCATATTTGGCTATATTGGCTTGCGTTTAATGGCTCGTAAGGGTCCTGAAATGTATGGCAATTATATGAAACAACGTGATGGGGATGATACTAAAAAAACGGGTCGCTTTAAAATGTTTGGTTCTGGTGAAAGCAAACAAAAACAAGATAATCAGCAAATCAATGATGAAACTGCAAAATTGCTAGATACTTCCGTTATTATTGATGGTCGTATCAAGGAATTAGCATCTACTGGATTTATTGATGGTCCTTTGATCGTTCCTGTATTTGTACTAGAAGAATTACAATTGATTTCTGATTCTGCAGATTCTATGAAGCGAAATCGTGGCCGTCGTGGTCTTGATATTCTACATGAAATGCAAGAGGATAAAAATGTACCTATTATTGTTGTCGATAACGATTATGATGATATTCATGAAGTGGACTCTAAATTGATGCGCTTAGCATTAGAAAAAAACTGGAAATTAATGACTAACGATTTTAATTTAAATAAAGTTGGCAAAGTACAAGGATTAACGATTTTAAACCTTAATGAGCTGACCAACGCATTAAAACCGGCATTAATTGCTGGTGAATGGATAACGGTGCAAATCATGAAGGAAGGCAAGGAAATCCATCAAGGTGTTGCTTATCTTGATGATGGTACTATGATTGTTGTAGAAGATGGCAAACCATATGTAGGTCAAGAGGTAGCTGTTATGGTAACTTCTATTCTACAAACAAGTGCAGGCCGTATGATTTTTGCTCGTGTAGACGGAGGTGTACATGAGTAAGATTAGTTGTATCGTCCTAGCGGCCGGTGCTGGCCGCCGTATGGGACTAGAGCATAATAAAGTATATGTATCCTTAGGACGTAAATCTGTTATCCAATGGACATTGGAACATGTAGCAGGTGTTCCTAATTTGCAAGAAATAATTCTAGTGGTGGCAGATAGTGAACAAGAGGTCATGAAAGAACATATACAATCCATGATTCTGCCATGTCCTATTCAAATTGTTGTAGGTGGTGAGGAACGTCAGTATTCTGTGGTGAATGGTCTTGCTCATGTATCACCCGACTGTGATATTGTTTTGGTACATGACGGGGCACGTCCTGTAGCGGATGCGGATAGTTTCACTAAAGTGGCAGATGGCGCTAAACTATATGGTGCAGCTGTCGTTGCCGTACCGTCTACGGATACGGTAAAACGGGTAGATGCTACTGGAGTAGTCATTGAAACATTACAACGTCAAGAACTGTACAATATGCAAACGCCACAGGGCTTTCAAAAGGAATTGTTCCTCAAGGCACAAGCACATGCACAAGCGACGAATTTCTTGGGCACTGATGATGTGTCATTGGTGGAACATTTAGGTGAGCCCGTTCATATTGTGGTAGGCGATTATAAGAATATTAAAATTACCACGCTGAATGATGTGAGTGTGGCTAAGCGATATTTAGGAGTAGATACAAATAAAATGCGCGTTGGATTTGGATATGATATTCATAGATTTAAAGAGGGACGCCCTTGTATTTTAGGTGGCGTTACCATTGAATCGCCTATTGGACCAGATGGTCATTCTGATGCCGATGTATTGATTCATGCCTTGATGGATGCTATGCTTGGGGCCGCTGGGATTAGAGATATTGGCTACTATTTCCCACCAGAGGATGACCAATATAAAGGGATTTCTAGTGTACTTTTACTAGAAAAGGTGAATTCCTTGTTGAAAGAACAGGGATTACAAGCCTATAATATAGATGTTATGGTGATTGCAGAAGCACCAAAATTAAAGCCCCACATCGAAGAGATGAAGGCGAATTTACAACGTGTGCTTGAGATTCCACTTGATAGAATCAGCATCAAAGCAACGACAAATGAAATGCTTGGCGCCCTCGGACGCCGTGAAGGGATTGCAGCACAAGCTGTGGTAACCTTATATGAAGGAGAGGTTTAATTTATGAGTAACATGAAAGTTCGTTTTGCACCAAGTCCAACAGGCCCATTCCATATTGGTGGTGCTCGTTCTGCATTATTTAACTGGTTATTGGCACGTAAAGAGGAAGGTCAATTCGTTCTTCGTATCGAAGATACTGATTTGGCGCGTTCCACTCGTGAAAGTGAAGAAAATATCAAAGCTGCGTTGAAATGGTTAGGCATGGATTGGGATGAAGGCATCGATGTAGGTGGTCATAATGGTCCATACCGTCAAACTGAACGTCTTGATATCTATCAAGAAATTACAGATCGTTTGATTGCAGAAGACAAAGCATATTATTGCTATTGTTCTCAAGAAGAACTTGATGAAGTACGCCAAGCCCAAATGGATAAAGGCGAAACTCCTAAATACAATGGTCATTGTCAACATTTAACTGCTGAGCAAAAGGCTCAATATGAAGCTGAAGGTCGCAAACCAACTGTACGCTTACGTGTACCTTTGAATAAAACATATGCCTTTGATGATATGGTACGTGGTCATGTATCCTTTGATTCCAATGGTGTAGGCGACTTTGTTATCGTAAAATCTGACGGCATTCCTGTATATAATTATGGCGTAGTCGTGGATGATCACACTATGGGGATTACTCATGTTATCCGTGCGGAAGAACATTTATCCAATACTCCACGGCAAATGGCAATTTATGAAGCTCTTGGTTGGGATATTCCCGTATTTGGTCATATTTCCTTGATTCTTGGTAAAGACTACAAAAAAATGTCCAAACGTCATGGTGCTACTTCTGTGGATCAATATAGACAATTGGGTTATTTGCCAGACGCATTAGTAAACTTCTTAGCATTGCTTGGTTGGGCACCTGAAGGGGAACAAGAGTTGTTCAGTCAAGAAGAATTGATTCAGCAATTCTCCATGGATCGTGTGGCTAAAAATCCAGCGGTGTTTGATATTGATAAATTGAACTGGATTAACTTTAACTATATAAAAAAATTATCTGATGAAGAACTCTTCAAATTGTGTTTACCACATTTGAAAGAAGTTGGTATTGCACCAGATAGCCTATCTCCAAAAGATATCGAATGGTTAACATTATTATGCGTTACTGTTCGTGATCATATTAGCTATGGCGCTCAAATTAAAGAACAAGTTGGCTTGTTCATGGGTGATGCTGTATTCCTTGAAGAAGGTCATGAAGCTGAATTAAAAGAAGTATTGAAAGAAGAAACTGTACCAACAGTACTTGCTGCATTCCGTGCTAAATTAGAAGCTATGGATACGGTAACTCCAGAAGACGTAAAAGCATCTATCAAAGCCGTAATGAAAGAAACGTCCCTAAAGGGTAAACCTGTATTTATGCCATTGCGTGTTGCATTGACTGGTCAAATGCATGGTCCTGACTTGAATAATATCGTAACATTGCTCGGTAAGGAAAAATGCTTACACCGCTTGGACAATGTTAAATTATTATTGGCATAAGCTATAACAGGTTAAAACTTAATAGTCTATAGTATTAAACACTCTCTTTTGTTATAATAGAAAACATATTTGTTTTTTATTGAAGAAAGAGAGTGTTTTTTATGGGTTTAGTTCAAGCTATTAATAAGGCGTTTAATAGTTATCTATCATGGATTGTATTAATCGTAGCCGTGGTGGCTTTCTTGGTACCAGGTTTATTTGATTGGGCTGCAAAGCAAACGGTTCCGTTGTTACAACTAGTTATGTTTAGTATGGGGTTGACGCTGACAGCATCAGCATTCGTAGCCGTATTTAAACAACCATGGCAAGTTATTTTGGTATCAGTTATACAATTTGCTTGGATGCCGTTAGCAGGGTTCTTAATTGGGTATATTTTTAATTTTCCCCCTGAGGTTGCAGTAGGTTTCATTTTATTAGGTGCTTGTCCAGGTGGTACTGCATCTAATGTTATGACATTCTTGGCGAATGGCAATGTACCATTATCCATTTCTGCTACAGCTGTTTCTACAATGTTGGCCCCAATTTTGACACCTATTTTTATCGTATTTTATGCTGGTGCTACATCTAGCATTGAAATTGCGTTTTGGCCTATGTTCATGTCCATTGTGAAAATCGTAGTTGTGCCAATTGTGTTAGGTATCATCATTAACTATTTTGTTGGTTCTAAAATTGAACCGGTAAAAGAAGTATTACCAACTATTGCAGCTATCGCAGTATTGATTATTATTGGTGGTGTAACTGCTATTAGCCGTAATAATATTATGGAAACAGGTGCCATTATTTTCGTGGCTTGCTTGCTACAAAACTTAAGTGGTTATTTAGTAACCTATGGTGTATGTAAGCTGGTTGGTACGGAAACAGCTTCTCGTCGTGCTATGCAAATTGAAGTGGGCATGCAAAACTCAGCTTTGGCAGCAAGTTTGGCGATGACACACTTTACTCCGCAAGCAGCCGTAGCTGGTGCAGTGTTCTCTATTATTCATAATTTCACAGGCTCCATCTTTGCGGGTTTCTGCCGAAAAAATGATTCTAAAAACATTTAAATAAGTATTCGAAGAATCACCCTATCTTTCTCTCCTGACGCGTTCCGCGAATGTCGAGATAGATAGGGTGATTCTTCTCATATACAATCGTATTGAAGGTGTTAAGAATCTTTTTTCGGCATGGGCCCATCATTATCTGACGAGTGAAATTATGAGTAATAGAGAACTAGGGAGAGGTGGATAGGATTATCATACAGAATCGGCTTTAGTAGATAGGAAGTGGTTTGACATAGTGCTTCTGCTTTAGTGCGAAGGTTAGATAATCATTGACTTTTTTCGATAGTGTTGGTATCATTAAATATATATTTTTATAGGAAAAGCTATGACTGAAAGAAGTACTTTAATACTAACTTACTAGCGAGGACCGATGGTGGAAGGGTCTATGGATAGGTAAAGGAAATGCATTCACGAGCTGGTGGGCTGATATGTAGGTTCATCCGGAGTCGCTCCGTTATGCGTTGAGTGAGTACAATTGTACTTAACAGAGTGGAACCGCGGACCATCGTCTCTGTATGAGATGAACGGTCTTTTTTTATTTAACATAGATGGAGGCATCGGTAACGATGAGAGAAATTACAGTTTTTAATACTATGACACGTCAAAAGGAAATATTTAATCCTGTGACACCTGGGGAAGCTAAAATGTATGTATGTGGTGTAACACCATATAATCATCCGCATATTGGTAATGCACGTCCATTTGTAACTTGGGATGTAATTCGTCGCTACTTGGCACATGTGGGTTATAAAGTAACATATGTACAGAACTTCACAGATGTGGACGATAAAATCATCAATACATCCAATGGTGAAGGTGTAACTTGGGACGTAATTGCTAATCGTTATATCGATAGTTATTTCGAAGTTATGGATCAATTAGGTGTTAAACACGCTGATGTGTATCCTCGTGTATCTACTCACATCGATGATATTGTGGCAATGATTGCCAAATTGATTGAAAATGGCTATGCTTACGAACTTGATGGTGACGTATATTATAGCGTTGAAAAATTTGAACATTACGGTGAATTATCTGGACGTACCTTGGATGATATGGAAGCAGGCGCCCGTATCGAGGTTGATGGTCGTAAAAAGAATCCTATGGACTTTGCATTGTGGAAATCTGTGAAACCAGGTGAACCATCTTGGGAATCTCCTTGGGGCCCAGGTCGTCCTGGTTGGCATATCGAATGCTCTGCTATGAGTAATAAATACCTTGGCGAAGAATTTGACTTCCATGGTGGTGGCAGCGATTTAATTTTCCCACATCATGAAAATGAAATTGCCCAATCCGAAGGTTGTTCTGGTCATCATCCAGCCGTTCGTTACTGGCTACATAATGGTTTTATTACTATCAATCAAGAAAAGATGTCAAAATCTTTGAATAACTTCTTCTTAGTGAAAGATGTATTGCAACATTATAGCCCAGATGCACTCCGCTATTTCTTGCTTAGTACGCATTATCGCAGCCCATTAGATTTCTCTGATGAAAGATTGGAAGAAGCGAACAAAGCATTAGAACGTTTTACAACAGCTATCCAAAATGTATTGTATTTGGAAACTTGTCCTGCAGGTCAATGTGAAGAAGCAGAAACTTTACTTTCAAAAGCAAAAGAATATGAAGAAGAATTCGAAGCTGCTATGAGTGATGATTTCAATACAGCCTTGGCTACATCCTCAATGTTTGGATTGGCTAAGGAAATCAACATCTATTACCAGTCCGTTGTAAGTCGTGATGGTGTAGTATGCCAAGAAGCGCTAGCAGAAGTGAAACGTATTTTCTCTTTCATGACAGAAGTTATTGGCATTCTTGAGAAGACATGGGAAGGTCAAACTGGCGCCAATGCAGAAGAATATGATGAATTAATGCAAGTCATCTTGGCAGTGCGCCAAGATGCTCGTGAGCAAAAACAATGGGGGATTGCTGATTGTATCCGTGATCGTCTAGCTGAAATTGGTATTACTATTGAAGACTCTCCGCAAGGAGCTCGGTGGAAAAAACGTGAAATTTAAACAATTTCAATTTTTAAAAAGCGAGGCTCTTCGTAAATTACGAGACCTCGATGAGAATCATACAGGGATAGCACCCCTAACAGTTGAGGAAACATTAGTGGCAGACGCCCTAATGCTTGCTTATATTGGAGATGCTGTATATTCTATGTATGTTCGAGAACGTGTTATTCAAATGGGGATTGGTAAAGTTCAAGTTTTACATACTATTGTTACTGATTTTATTTGTGCTAAAGCACAGGCAAAAGTGTTACTAGCAATAGAAGATGATTTGACGGACATTGAGCAACATATTGCTAGACGCGGTCGTAATAGCAATGTGAATGTACCAAAGAGTAGTACGGTTCAAGAATATCGTAGCAGTACGGCCTTTGAATCTATTCTTGGATTCTTATATGAAACACGTCAAATGGATAGACTAGAAGAACTAATGTCTAAGGCATATAGGGTAACATTAGTAGAATTAAAATAATATTAGTGCAATTAGTGCATATATATATCCATTTAGATAGAGAAAGGTCACTATGGACGAATATATCGTAGGTCGTAATGCTGTGAAGGAAGCGTTGCGAGCAGGTCGTTCTGTACAACGTGTATTGATTGCAGACGATAAAATTAAAACGGCGTTGGCTGATATTGCGGGGCTAGCAAAGTCTAAAGGCATTGAAGTGCGACCAACACCAGTGAAACAATTAAATAAATATGCTGAAGAAGTGCCTCATCAAGGTGTAGTAGCACTGGTAGCAGCCATCGATTTTATGGATCTTGGTGAAGTATTACAAGAACATAGTGATACCACACCATTATTAATTCTCACTGATGGTGTAGAGGATCCACATAACATGGGGGCTATTATCCGCACAGCTGAATGTGTAGGCGCTACGGCGGTTTTAATTCCTAAACGACATAATGCACCAATCAATGCAACGGTTGCCAAAACCTCTGCGGGTGCGGTGGAACAAATTTCATTGGTACAAGTAGGTAATGTATCGCAAACCATTAAGCAATTACAAAAGCAAGGTTTTTGGGTTATGGGCGCTCATATGGAGGGCGACCGCACCATGTATGAGGCAGATATGACAATCCCAACTGTTCTTGTTATCGGTAACGAAGGCAAGGGAATCAGCAAAGTGGTGAAAGAAGCGTGTGATTTCTTGGTAACGATACCAATGTATGGAAATTTGAATTCTTTAAATGCTTCTGTAGCTGCAGCAGTACTTATGTATGAAGCAGTACGTCAGAGAAATAACAAATAAGGTGTTACTATGTTAAAAGACATCCTGATCATTGATGGATATAATGTAATATTTGCATGGCCGGAGTTAAAGAAGCTTTCTCGAGAATCTTTGGAACATGCACGGCTTACATTAAGAGATCAATTGATGAATTTCTGTAAATATAAAGAATACGAAGGCATACTTGTTTTCGATGGTAAATATACGGCCACACCGGCTAGTGTAGAGGAACTAGCGAAAGGTTTTTTCGAAGTCTATACAGATGATGGGGAAACAGCTGATTCTTATATCGAGAGGGAGGTGTTTTTGCGCAAGGGCAAATATACGAATGTGTATGTAGTAACCTCTGATGGTGATGAACAAAATCAAATTCTTGGTTCGGGGGGACTGAGGATACCCGCAAGAGAATTGTATAATGATATTCGATTGGCCAAAGCAGAAGAGCGTAAGCAATATACCCATAATCATCATCGAGATCATATGCGTATTAGACGGAATGAGCTTGGAGATTTGCTAGATCCAACAGTAGCTGAGAAATTAGAGGCGATTCGCCGAGGAAATAAATAAACATTGCTAATCCAATCATCATAAAGTATAATGTAAAATGAATTGGTATTTCCATTTGTAAATCGTATGGAGGCATCTGATGAAAGAAAATCATATGAGTAAGTCCGATTACAATTTTAATGAAATGTCCGATGAAGAAGTTGTGGTCTTAGTACAAAAAGACCGTAATGAATTAGCCATGGCGCATCTTGTGAATAAATACAAGAATTTTGTGCGTTCTAAGGCTCGGTCCTATTTTTTAGTAGGTGCTGATCGAGACGATATCATACAAGAAGGTATGATTGGCTTGTATAAGGCTACACGTGATTTTGATTATGAGCGTCAAGCTTCGTTTAGGGCATTTGCTGAATTATGTGTAACACGTCAAATCATTACGGCTATTAAAACAGCGACACGTCAAAAACATATGCCATTAAATTCCTATATATCATTGAATAAACCGGTATATACGGAGGAATCTGAGCGTACTTTGATGGATATGATAGCCAATGTTCGTGTATCAGATCCCGAAGAACTCATCATTACTCGTGAAGAGTTTGCAGATATTGAAAAAAATATGACGTATTTGCTAAGTGAGTTGGAATGGCATGTTTTATTGGGCTATTTGGATGGTAAAAGTTACCAGGAAATGGCCGGTGAAACAGATCGCAGCATAAAATCGATAGATAATGCTTTACAACGAGTAAAGCGAAAATTGGAAAAGTATTTAGAAGATCGTTTAATTAATCAAACAGATCAAGTCTCACAGGAAGGATGACAATTGTGAATAATGTTTTAATGGGTGCAGAGGTAATCGTTTCTATTTTGTTGATTGTAGTAGTAGTGCTTCAATCTAGTAAAAGCTCTGGTATGGGGGCTGTATCTGGTGCAGCAGATTCCTCATTCGGTGGTAAGGAACGTGGTTTAGATGGTCTTTTGTCCCGTCTCACAGTTATTTTAGGTGTTATTTTTGCTGTGCTTAGCCTTGTTCTTGGCGCATTAATGCATCAATACTAATAGGATAAGCCTGCACAGCAGGCTTTTTCTTTTTATATAAATAAAGCACGCATTGTACGACTGTTAGCAAAGGAGGAGTATCTCATGGCTAAATATACTGATGTTTATAAATACGCAGGTTCAGGGCAAGAGGTAGATGGGATTTATAAAGGCTACCGAAAGTCTTTCGGATTTGTTATTATGCCTGATGGTATCGACGATATTTATGTTAGCGTTGAGAACAAAGGCTCTGCTATGCATAACGATAAGGTACGGGTGCGTATTCTTGGCAGTACTGCAGGAAATCAAAAAAAAGAAGGCCTCGTTGTGGAGGTGCTAGAACGTGCTAATGAAACCATTGTAGGTACCTATGATCGTCAACAATCTTTCGGTTTCGTTATTCCTGATGATGAACGCATTGGCGAAGATGTCTATGTAGCCTTAGAAAATACTATGAACGCTCGTAGTGGGGCTAAGGTATTGGTGAAAATTATCTCCTGGCCTGAGAAAAAACGCAAGGCTGAAGGTATCATAACAGAAATTCTTGGCTATGAAGGTGATGTTGGCCTTGATATTAATTGTATTATGGCAAATCATAAGATTCCCTTTTCCTTTCCAAAACAGGTTCTTGATGAAAGCTTACGTATTGATACTATCATTAGGAATAATCCCAAACGTCTAGATTTGCGTAATGAACAGCTCGTTACTATTGATGGTGAAGATGCTAAAGACCTTGATGATGCTGTGAGCGTACAAGTACTGGATAATGGTAATTATAAACTCGGTGTTCACATTGCTGATGTGAGTCATTATGTTATATCTGGCAGTGAAATCGATAGAGAGGCCTACAAACGTGGCACCAGTGTCTATTTAGTAGACCGTGTTATCCCAATGCTACCGGTAGCATTGTCTAACGGTATTTGTAGTTTGAATGCCCATGAAGATCGCTATGCTATGACATGTTTAATGGAAATTAACGAGGCTGGCAAAGTTGTAGACTACACGATTACACCGTCCATTATTAATGTGGGACGTCGGTGTAATTATAAGGAAGTATTTAAGGCTATAGATCAAAATATTATTCCTGATGATATGATTCCATTCATGCCTATGCTTCATAATTTGTATAAAGTATCTCAAATTTTAAACAAAATGCGTCAACGTAGAGGGGCACTAGATTTTGATTTCCCTGAATATCGCGTTATGCTTGATCATGATGGAACACCTTTACAAATTGTAAAACGTGAACGGACTCTTGCGGAACGACTTATTGAGGAATGTATGCTTATTGCCAATGAAACTGTGGCAACACACTTGAAAAATACACACCGTACATCTGTGTATCGAATTCATGAAAAACCAAGTGAAGAAAAATTGTCTAATTTCCAAACGGTATTAAACTATTTGGGACAAAATATTTTATTAAACGCTGATGAAATAGAACCACGTAATTTCCAAGATATTTTACATGCCATCAAGGGCACAGATATTGAACAAGTAGCTCAAATTATGACATTGCGTTCAATGCAACAAGCAAAATATAGCATTGAAAATGTAGGTCACTTTGGATTGGCATCCACTTGTTATACTCATTTCACATCGCCTATCCGTCGTTATCCGGATTTAATGGTACATCGTTTGCTCAAGGCTGATATGCATTGGGAGGATGGCTATAAACTACGTGATGTAAAAGAAGAATTCTTGGCGCGTGCTTCTGAGCACTCATCTATTCAAGAACAAGTGGCCGTAGCTGCAGAGCGTGAAACCGATGATCTTAAGAAAACACAATACATGGTTCCATTTGTGGGCCAAGTGTTTACGGGTCATGTATCGAGCATTACATCCTTTGGTATGTTCGTGGAATTAGAAAATGGTATCGATGGTCTCGTTCACATTAGCATGATGAATGATGATTACTATTTCTATGATGAAGAACACTTTGTGATGGTAGGCAAACGAACTGGTACTATCTATCGCCTTGGCCAAGAGGTAACAGTAACTTTGGTGAAAGCCGATGTAGAACGTAAGCAAATTGACTTTGTTCTTGGAGAAGTTGATAATTTGATGCTCATTCAAGAACAATTGAAACAGTCTAGCAATAAATCAAAAGGACGGAATTCTAGTAGCAAGAGAGGCTCTAGTAGAAATTCTAGTAGTAATCGCAGTTCCAGTAGCAAGAGTCGTTCCAATCTTAAGATAAAATCTAAAGGTGGAAAGAAAAAGACTAATAAATCTAAAAAGTCTAAACATAAAAAATAATGAGGTAATATATGACAGAAAAGAAATCTAATTCTCTCATAGCAGACAATCGAAAAGCGCGCCACGATTTTAATATTCATGAAACCTATGAGGCGGGTATCGCTTTAACAGGGACTGAAATTAAATCGATACGACAAGGTAAATTGAACTTAAAGGATAGTTTTTGTCGTATTGAAAATGGCGAACTTTTACTATATCAAGTGCATATTAGTCCTTATGAACAGGGGAATCGCTTTAATCATGAGCCAGAACGAACTCGTAAGCTTTTGATGCATAAAGCTGAAATTCACAAGTTGTTGGGGCAGGTGAAAGAGAAGGGATTCTCTTTAATCCCTTTGAACTTTCACTTTAGCCGTGGGTATGTGAAGGTAACAGTAGGTCTTGTAACCGGTAAGAAATTATACGATAAACGTCAAGATATGGCAGAACGGGATGCAAAACGTGACATAGAAAAACGTTTAAAAGAACAACAGAAATACTGAGTGTGTTTTTCATTGTCGAGAAACATCAGTATCTATATATTCTTTTGTTGGTGTGATTGCGAAATTTGCATAAGTCTGAACAATAAAATTTGACAATTCATAAAGTATAATCGTATAATTAAGTTTACAAAGCAACTCGGGGACGTAATGGTTTCGACAGGGGTGCGTGTGGTATAGATAGCGAGTCGGCGTTCCATGAGGCCGTTAAACGGTGGGAAAACATTTAAACGCAGAAGAAAATTTTGCATTAGCTGCATAAGCTACGTTCATCTCTCTCTCGCCCGTGGAGAGGGAATGAACGTCAAACAACGGGCTGGCTTAATTTAGTTGTTCATATAAATTAGGCGAGACTTTATGAACTGGAGTTCTGTAGTTTGTCGGTGAGCGATAGGAACTTGAGATCTTAAATCATTGACTGCACTCGGAGAGATTTATATGGCACCACTTTTGGACAGGGGTTCGACTCCCCTCGTCTCCACCACATAGCATATGCAAACGGCAGATATTTCTGCCGTTTTTTACTTATTGAATTAAATTGTATTGACTTTTTAGAAAAAGTGTGTACACTCATGCTAAAAAATTGTATGCAATTGATGCTTATGGATATAGGTAAAATCTCACTTTTTAATTGTCGAGGTGGCCGGAAATTCTTGACTATTCGAAGAAATTTAAGTAAAATATTATGAGGATTATTATGAAATTGAAATCTTTGGAATTAATATCTTTTGGGATATAAATATTTCTTCTTTTTTGCTCGAGAGGAGTATGTATAATGAAGTTTCGTTATTCTAGTATGTTAGCAGCTCTGGTTCTATCAGCCGTCATGGTAGCAGGTTGTGGTAAAGAGGCGGCACAACAATCAACGAATGTAGCTGTTAATGCTTACAAAGTAAATGCTAGTGATACAGCGATTAAACAATCTTTCAGTGGCACTATTAAGGCTGAAAATAGTGTAGCGGTTCATGCTCGTGTGTCTGGCTATGTAGTGGAAAAATATGTACAAGGTGGCGAACAAGTAATTGCAGGTCAACCATTGTACCGTATTGACTCTCGCCAATACGAAGCAAATTTAGCAAATGCAGAAGCGACAGCAGCAAGTTCCCGTGCTAATTTACAAAATGCACAAGTGGATTTGAAACGTTATCAAATTCTATCTGAACAAGATGCCATTGCTCGTCAAACTTATGATACACAAGCAAGCACAGTACAACAAAACGCTGCTACATTAGAGGCTTATGAAGCTGCTGTAAAAATTGCACAAGATAATTTGAGTGATACCATCATCTATGCACCATATTCCGGAACGTTGGAAATGGATGACATCGATTTGGGCACCTATGTAACAGCTGGTTCTACAACATTGGTAACAATCGATTCCATTGACCCTGTCATTGTTGAATTCAGTATGACAGAACCTGAATATTTACAATTCATGACAGAACGTGCTACTGATTCTACAGGTAATGGTGGAGTGCAATTACAACTAGCTGATGGTTCCACATATGCTTATGAAGGTAGCATTGTACAAGCTGCTAAAAGTCTTGACAGTGGTACCGGTAAATTGATTTTGAAAGCATCCTTCGCTAATCCAGATCATTTATTATTGCCAAATATGTTTGCTACTGTAACTACCTCTGGGGCTACTGTTAAAAATGCAATTCTAGTTCCATCTAAAGCTATTCTACAAGTTATGGATAAAAACTTTATCTATGTGATTGGTGCTGATGGTAAGGTAACACAAACTGCAGTTGAACTTGCAGGTACAACTGGTGGCTATACTATTATTAAATCTGGCTTGAAAGCTGGCGACGAAATTGTTGTTGATGGCTTAACAAAAGTTAAAAATGGTGTGACTGTAAAAGCTACATTATTAACTAAAGAACAAGTTGAATCTAGTAAATAGGAGGCGCACAAGTGTCAAAATTCTTTATTAATCGCCCAATATTTGCCATCGTAATCGCTATTGTTATTACGATGGTCGGTATTTTGGCTATGGTTAATCTACCAATTGCCCGATACCCACAAATTTCACCACCAACGGTGCGTGTAAGTGCTCATTATACTGGCGCGACTGCACAGGTTGTAAATGATACAGTAGCATCCGTTATTGAAACCCAAATTATTGGGGTTCAAGACATGGACTATATGTCTTCTACAAGTACAAGTAATGGTACATATTCTTTGACAGTACAATTTAATCAAGGCACAGATGCAGATATGGATACGGTTAATACTCAAAACCGTGTACAACAAGCTGTAGCATCTTTGCCATCTGAGGTACAACAGGTTGGTGTAACAACCACAAAGTCCTCTGGTGATATGGCATTGATTTTTTCCTTGAACTCTCCGAATGGTACATATGATAAAACATTCTTGAAAAACTATGGTACTAACTACCTAATGGATCCTATTAAATCTGTTAAAGGTGTTGGTTCTGTACAAGAGTTTGGTTCTGATTATGCCATGCGTGTATGGTTGGATCCAGCTAAAATGGCAAAACTGGGCGTTACAATGAGTCAAGTAACGAGTGCTATTAGGGCGCAAAACCTTCAAGCAGCTGCCGGTACTGTTGGTGCAAACCCAACGAATGGTAAGCAAGCCTTCCAATACCCAATTACCATTAAGGGGCGTTTAACAACAGCTGAGGAATTTGGTAATATCTCCTTGACCACATCTAATGGTACAGTTCTTCATTTACGAGATGTCACATCTGATATTGGTATAGGCGCTGAGTCTTATAGCTTTGACTCCCAACAAGAGGGGCTGGACGTTGCTGGTTTTGCTATCTCATTACAAAATGATGCGAATGCCCTACAAACGATTGAAAATGTAGAAAAAATTCTAGAAGAACAATCTGCTTCATTCCCTCCAGATCTAACATATAAAGTAGTTGTAGATAATACTAAATTTGTACGTGCTTCTATTAATGAAGTTATTCATACATTCGTAGAAGCATTGTTATTGGTATTAGTCGTTGTATATGTCTTCTTGCAATCCTGGCGCTCCACAATCATTCCTATGATTGCTGTTCCAGTATCCTTGCTTGGTACATTTGCAGCCTTTACGGTTCTTGACTTCTCGATCAATACATTGACATTATTCGCTATGGTATTGGCCATTGGGCTTGTCGTCGATGATGCTATCGTAGTAGTAGAGGCCGTTGAATATGAATTGAAATTTAATGGTTTACATCCAAAAGAAGCAGCCATTAAAGCTATGGAAAATGTACAAGGCCCAGTAATTGGGATCGCCTTTGTATTGTCTGCCGTATTCGTACCAGTTGCCTTCATGGGTGGTATGACCGGTATTTTGTATAAGCAGTTTGCCTTGACAATTGCCGTATCAGTTGTTATTTCTGCTATTGTGGCCTTGATATTAACACCAGCATTATGCGCAACAATGTTAAAACCACACGCGCCTAATGAACATGAAAACTTTATTCATCGCGGATTAAACAAGTTTAATTACTATTTGGAACGCTTTAGTGATTGGTATGGATTCCAATTGGCTAAATTATCCCATAAACTATATTTAACTATTATTGCTTTGCTAGTATTTGCTGGTGTAGGTGGGGTTATTATGGTTAGCCTACCATCTGCTTTCGTACCAGCAGAGGATAGTGGTTACTATATGGTGGCGGTAAATGAACCACCAGGGGCAACTTTAAATCGCACAAATGCAACTCTCCAAAATATCGCTCGCTTCTTAGAAAAAGACGAAGATATGGAAACCGTATTTACAGTTGCTGGTTTTGATCTTCTTGGAGGTGGACAAAAATCTAGTGCTGGTGCTATTTTTGCATCCTTAACAGATTGGGATCAACGGACTGGTAAAGGTCAAGATATTAATACTAAAATTGGTAAAACCTTCGGCTTTGCAGCTCAGGGCGTACCGGAGGCTACTGTAATTGCTTTGAATCCGCCTTCTATTCCAGGTCTTGGTAATACAGGTGGTTTCACAATGTATCTCATCAATAAAGCTGGCGATGATACTACTACTATGATGGAACGGGCGAATGAATTCATGGCAGAAGCTCGTAAAAACCCTGCTATTGGTTCTATTTATACAACATTTGATAATAGTACACCTACATTAAAATTCGATATAAACCGTGAAAAAGCAGCTCAAGATGGTGTAGCGATTTCTGATATCTTTACAACATTGCAAGGCTTCTACGGTAGTATTCAAGTTAATGACTTTACTGAATATGGTAAAAACTACAAGGTAGTAGTACAAGCGGATGAAAAATTCCGTCAAAATACTAATAATTTAAATATGCTCTATGTTACCAATAGTGCAGGTCAATCTGTTTCGGTAGCAAACTATATTATAGAGAATAAAACTGGTTCTCCATCTACTATCACTCGTTTTGATAATGCGATGGCAGTTCAAATCGGTGGTGCAGAGGCGAGTGGTTATTCTTCTGGTGATGCTATTAATGCATTACAAGAAGTTGCTAAAACATTACCGCAAGGTTATACATATGACTTCTCTGGTCAGGCTCGTGAAGAAATTAAGGCTGGTACACAAACAGTGGTTATCCTCGGCTTTGGTTTAGCCTTTGTATTCTTGATTTTAGCGGCGTTGTATGAATCTTGGAAAGTACCATTTGCCGTATTGTTCTCCGTACCATCTGGTTTAATTGGTGCCGCATTAGTACCGTACTTGTTGAACCTAACAGGTAGCTATAATTTAGCAAATGATATTTACATGCAAATCGGTCTTTTAACATTGATTGGTTTGGCCGCGAAAAATGCAATCTTGATTATCGAGTACGCGAAGATTCGTGTTGACGAACGTGGCATGGATATTGTTGATGCAGCTATTGAAGCATCTAAAATCCGTTTACGTCCAATCTTGATGACATCCTTTGCATTTATCCTAGGCGTATTGCCATTGGCAGTATCCACAGGTGCCGGCGCAGGTGCTCGTGTATCCATGGGTATCACAGTAGCAGCAGGTATGACTACAGCTACATTGTTTGGTATCTTCGTAATCCCAATGCTCTTCATTTTGATTGAAAAATTGGGCTTCAGTGATATCAAAGATTTACGCAAGAAAAAACATTAACATTAATTATATATAAGTATGAGGTGATACTATGAGTGAACAAACTCTTTATGTATCTGGTCACAAAAGCCCAGATACAGACTCTATTTGCTCCGCTATTGCATTTGCTAATTTCAAAACTCAAATGGGCACATCAGCTACACCAGTATGTGCAGGTAGTGCCAATAAGGAAACTACGTTTATATTGAATCATTTTAATGTAGCACATCCACAAATTGTTGAAAATTGGGAAACATTTGCTCCTAATGGTGGTGACTTGTTTTTAATTGACCATAATGAATCCAAGCAAATTATTGATGGATACAAATCTATGAACGTAGTAGGGGTGGTTGATCATCATCGTATTGGAGATTTTGAAACTGATGGGCCTGTATACATTCATATGGAACCAGTTGGTTGCTCTAGTACAATCGTGGCGAACATGTACTTTGATAACAATCAAGAGATTCCACAAACTATTGCTGGTTTGATGTTATCTGCAATTATCTCTGATACAGTATTGTTCCGTTCCCCAACATGTACACCTAAGGACAAGGCTACTGCTGAAAAATTAGCGCCTATCGCTGGTGTAGATATTGAATCCTATGGTTTAGACATGTTAAAAGCTGGTGCAGACGTATCCGACTTGACTAATGATCAAATCGTTCGGACAGATATGAAAGAATTCTCCGAAGCTGGTCAAACTATTTCCATCGGTCAAATCTCTGTTATGGATACAACAGAGTTGTTGGCTAAACGTGATGAATTAGTAGCTGCCTTAGAGGCACTTCGCTCTAGCAATAACTATGCCGCATCTTATATTATGATTACTAATATTTTGAAAGAAAGCACTGACTTGTTATATAGCGGTGATGCTGATGCAGTCGTATCAAAAGCTTTCAATACAGAAGTAAAAGATAATGGTGTATTCTTGGAAAACACTATGTCTCGTAAAAAACAAATCGTTCCTCCAATTTTAGGAGCTATGAAATAATACATGTATTTCACGACAAAACGTTGCTCTGCAACGTTTTTGTTGTTTACACACCCATTGGAGACACATATGAATCAACTATTAGATGGATTGAATCGAGAACAACAACAGGCCGTACAAACAACGGATGGTCCTTTATTGATTCTAGCGGGCGCTGGATCTGGTAAAACAAAGGTGCTAACGGTGCGTATTGCCTACTTGTTGGCACAAGGTGTCAATCCTTATGAAATCCTTGCCATTACGTTTACGAACAAAGCGGCAAAGGAAATGAAGAGTCGTGTAGAAGGGCTCGTTGGCAGTGTAGCGGATAGAATTTGGCTCAGCACATTCCATTCCTTCTGTGCGAAGTTTTTACGTTTTGAATTAAATAATTACCTTGGTTATAATAGTAACTTTACTATTTATGATACATCTGACTCTCAACAAGTCATTAAAGCTGCGCTAAAAGCGTTGAATTTAGATGACAAATACTATCCAGTTGGGGCTATGATGTCAGCTATTTCAGAAGCGAAAAATAATTTACAGTTTGCCTCTGAATACGCTAGAAATCCAAAGGACTTTTACCATTCCAAAGTGGCCGACGTGTACACCTATTATGAACGGGAATTACGGAAAAATAATGCTTTAGATTTTGATGATTTACTCTTGGTAGCGGTAAAATTATTACAATCTCATGGGGATGTGTTAGAAAAATATAGCAAACGTTTTCGTTATGTTATGATTGATGAATATCAAGATACGAACCATGCGCAATATTTATTGGCTCGTTTATTGGCAGCTCATTGGAAAAATATTTGTGTCGTTGGTGATGCTGACCAAAGTATCTATGCATGGCGTGGTGCGGATATTCAAAATATCCTTGACTTTGAAAAGGATTATCCAAACTGTACATCTATTAAATTGGAACAAAACTATCGTTCTACAAAAATTATTCTAGATGCAGCTAATGCCGTCATCGACAATAATGAAGGGCGTCCAGAAAAGAATTTGTGGACCGACAAGGTAGACGGTGCTAAGATTCAACATTTTACAGCCCAATCTGAACACGAAGAAGCAGCTTTCATCGGTGATACCATTGTGAAGAAACATGATATTCACGATGTGCCATACGGTGATATGGCCATTTTATATCGTACCAATGCGCAATCTCGTGTGCTCGAAGAAGCGCTCATTAAACGGGCTGTGCCGTACACAATGGTAGGGGGCACAAAGTTCTACGATCGTAAAGAAATCAAGGACGTTATTGCCTATTTACGCGTTCTCTATAATCCCTTTGATGATTTGAGTTTGTTACGTATTATCAATGTGCCAAAACGCAGTATTGGTGCGACTACAGTGTCTAAATTGCAAGATTATGCACGTGAAAATGGTACCTCCTTGTTTATGACGCTAACACAACTTCATTTAGTGGATTCTGTGAAAGGAAAAACAAAAGAAAAACTAGAAGAGTTCGGTATTTTAATCTTTACTCTCGTAGCCGAGATGGAAGAGAAAAATGTACTGGATTTATTAGAGGCCATTCTTGATCGTACTGGTTATTTGGCCTTATTGGAGGAAAGTACGGATCCACAAGATCAAGCTCGCGCTGAGAATATTGGTGAGTTATTATCTGTGGCGAAGGACTTTATCGACGTAAATCCAACGGGAACTGTTGAAGATTTCCTTGAACAAGTAGCCCTTGTCAATGATGTGGATTCCTTTGAACAAGAGGACTCTAAAGTAACATTGATGACCTTGCATGCCGCAAAAGGGCTAGAATTTCCTATCGTATTCCTCGGCGGTTTAGAGGAAGGTCTATTCCCACACAGTCGTACCTTATTAAATCCTGAAGAGGTAGAGGAAGAACGTCGTTTGGCCTATGTAGGTATTACGCGTGCTGAAAAGGAATTATTTATTTCCAATGCCACAACGCGTACTGTATTTGGTCGCACTAGTGGGTATTTACCATCACGTTTCCTTGATGAAATTCCAGAGGAATTGGTAGAGGAATTACGGGCTAAACGAAAGGTGCCAGAAGATGTAAAACGTCATGTGCCTCAGCATATGTCCGTTATGAGTCGACCTGTGACAAAACCAATTGTGCGTAATGAAACAATCGAACAATGGCAAGTAGGCGATACGGCGGTACATAGCAAATGGGGCAATGGTAAGGTTGTAGCCGTAACTGGTGAAGGGGCAGCTATGAAATTATCCATTGAATTCCCAACCCAAGGCCTACGCGTAGTAATGGCTAAATTCGCACCTGTTAAAAAAGGATAATATTATGAATTCCAAAGAATCTATCACTCTTAAAGAGTTTACGAATCAGACAGCATCTACGAATCAACTAGAATCTATGAATCCAAAAGAACGAATTGAACAATTACAACAAGATTTAACACATTACGGAGAACTCTATTATTTAGAGGATGCACCGGTTATTTCTGACTATGAATATGATAAACTGTATCGTGAATTAGTAGACCTCGAAACTGCACATCCAGAATATATTGTGCCTACGTCTCCTACACAACGGGTTGGCTCTAAAATTGAAGGACCTTTTGAAAAGGTGGTTCATGGTAGACCTATGCTCAGTCTCAGCAATGTATTTAATGCTGACGAAGTACGGACCTTTCACAATCGCGTGGTCAAGGATCTAGACCATACGCCTACCTATGTGGTGGAACTAAAAATTGATGGACTGGCAGTGAATTTGCACTATGAAAATGGGATATTAACGCGTGCCGTTACTCGTGGTGACGGTCGTGTGGGTGAGGATGTAACATCTAATGTAAAAACTATAAAATCCATTCCGTTGATGATTAAAAATGCTCCTGAGTTTATTGAAATTCGAGGTGAGGCCTATATGCCACATAGCGAGTTTCAACGTATTAATGAGGAACGCGAAGAGGAAGGTTTGCCTACCTTTGTAAATCCTCGTAATGCAGCGGCTGGTTCCTTGCGACAGCAAGATCCGGCCATCACTGCGAGCCGTAATCTAGCATTCTTTGCCTATGCCATCGGTTCCGAGGAGGGTGCCAACATTCATTCTCAAGAGGAATTATTGGCTCAGCTCAAGGAATACCGTTTCTCTGTAAATCCGAATTACACCGTTTGCAAAACCATTGACGAGGTTATTGAAACTATCGATTTATGGAACGAAAAACGCCATACATTGCCATATGATACAGATGGTATGGTTATTAAGGTTAATGCATTCTCTGACCAAGAGATTCTTGGCTCCACTGTGAAAGACCCAAAATGGGCTACGGCCTATAAATACCCACCAGAAGAGGTGGAAACCATCATTAAGGATATTACCATTAATGTAGGTCGCACAGGTGTATTAACGCCAACAGGTGAATTGGAACCTGTATTTGTTTCGGGCACTAATGTGAGTCGTGTTACCTTGCACAATCAAGATTTCATTATGGAGAAAGATATCCGTATTGGTGACCATGTGCTTATTCACAAGGCGGCGGAAATCATTCCAGAGGTCATTCGTGTATTACCAGAAAAACGTACAGGCTCAGAAGTGGCCTTTACGATTCCAGCTACATGTCCTATTTGTCATTCTCCAGCGGTGCGCCGTGAAGGTGAGGCAGCCATTCGTTGTACTAATGATCATTGCCCAGCCATTGAGAAGGAACAAATTATTCATTTTGCCTCCCGTGATGCTATGAATATTGATGGCCTTGGCCCAAGCATCGTAGAAAACCTCATCAATAATCATTTGATTACGAATGTGGTGGATTTATATCATCTTACGGTGGATCAACTGGTGACGATGGACCGTATGGGTAAAAAATCCGCTGAAAATTTGGTGAAAGCTATCGCTGACTCCAAATCTCGTGGTCTAGATAGAGTATTATTTGGACTTGGTATTCGACTCATCG
The DNA here is from genome assembly GCF_032970865.1 of Veillonella absiana. Taxonomy (NCBI): domain Bacteria; kingdom Bacillati; phylum Bacillota; class Negativicutes; order Veillonellales; family Veillonellaceae; genus Veillonella; species Veillonella absiana. The sequence continues at coordinate 201,967 of NZ_JAWJZB010000003.1, forward strand.
GCTCTAAAGCAGCTAGTACGATTGCAAGTGAAGTTGGCTCCATGGAACGATTCCTGACCATTACGAAGGAAGAACTCCTTAGTGTAGAGGAAATAGGACCTACTATGGCGGATAGTATTGTGGCTTACCGTGAGATAGAATCTAATCGAGCTATCATCGAAGGATTGACTCAAGCAGGTCTTGTGATGACTGTAGAAATACAAGAAGCCGCAGGAAATGAGATGGAAGGCGAAGTCGTTGTTCTCACCGGTAAATTAGAGGTGATGGGACGCAGCGAAGCTGGGAAACTCCTAGAGGCACATGGTGCTAAAGTCACTGGCTCTGTCAGCAAAAAAACAACACTAGTTGTGGCCGGTAAAGATAGTGGTAGCAAACTTACGAAAGCAAATGAACTCGGTATTCGTGTTATCAATGAAGAAGAATTTATCGCCCTTACAGAATCTTGGGGTAAATAGAAGCTCGAATCATTTAAAAGTACTTTCAATTTTGTTATAATAAGAGAATATGAAAGGATGTGCACCGATGAAAATCACTCAAGAAGAGATTAAAAAAATTGCATTACTTTCACGATTAGAAGTGAAAGAAGAACATATGGGGCATATGGAAAAAGAATTAAGCGATATTCTATCCTATGTAGCAGAGCTCAATGAGCTCGATTTAGAAGGAGTGGAACCAATGGCACACGCTGTACCTATTCACAATGTATTCCGTGAAGATGTAACGAAACCATCCCTCGATCATGATTTGGCATTATCTAATGCGCCAGAAGAAGAAGACGGATATTTCAAAGTACCTCGCGTAGTACAAGAATAGGAGGATTACAGTGGCAACCATTCATGAACTTCACACAAAATTAGTGAATAAAGAAATTTCTGCCGTTGAATTGACGAAGGCAGTGATTGCACATAAAGAACAAGTAGAAACAGCTGTACATGCGTATTTGTCTGATTCTCATGAACAAGCCCTAGCTGTAGCAGCTAATGTGGATGAAAAAATCGCCAAAGGCGAAGCTATTTCTCCATTAGCAGGCGTGCCAGGCGCTATTAAAGATAATATTTGTATTCAAGGTCAACCAGCGACTTGTGCATCTAAAATGTTGGAAAACTTTATTCCTCCATATAATGCAAGCGTTATGGAACAATTGTTCAGCCAAGACGTTGTGAGCCTTGGTAAATTGAACATGGACGAATTCGCTATGGGTGGTTCTACAGAGAACTCTGCTCTTGCTAAAACAGCTAACCCTTGGAATACTGATTGTGTACCAGGTGGTTCTTCCGGTGGTAGTGCAGCGGCTGTATCCAGTGGCAGTGCTATTTGGGCATTAGGCTCTGATACAGGCGGATCCATTCGTCAACCAGCGTCCTTCTGTGGCGTAGTAGGTATGAAACCAACCTATGGTAATGTATCTCGTTATGGTTTGATTGCCTTCGCGTCTTCCTTGGACCAAATTGGACCTGTTACACGCGATGTAACTGATGCTGCCATCGTTATGAATGCCATAACAGGCCATGATGTGAAAGATTCCACATCTATCCCAGGTGACCGTCCAGATTACACAAAAGCACTTGTAAATGATGTTAAAAACATTAAAATTGGTGTACCAAAAGAATACTATGGAGAAGGTTTAAACGCTGAAGTTCGTAAAGCTATGGACGAAGCTATCGAAACGTACAAAAAGCTAGGTGCTGAAATAATTGAGGTATCTTTGCCTACTACTAAATATGCGTTGTCTGCTTACTATATCATCGCTTTAGCAGAGGCTAGTACTAACCTTGCACGTTATGACGGCGTTAGCTATGGTCTTCGTGTGCCAGCCGACAATTTAGTTGAAATGTCCACGAAAACTCGTACAGAAGGCTTCGGACAAGAAGTACAACGTCGTATCTTACTTGGTACCTATGTATTGAGCTCTGGTTATTACGATGCTTATTATTTGAAAGCCCTTAAAGTTCGTCGTTTAATCAAAAACGAATTTGACGAAGCTTTCAAACAAGTTGATTTATTATTAGCCCCAACAGCACCGAATACATCCTACAAATTTGGTGAAAAATTAAATGATCCATTGGCGATGTACCTCGAAGACGTATGTACTGTACCAGCTAACCTTGCAGGTATTCCAGGTATTAGCGTTCCAACAGGTATGAGCTCTAGTAATTTACCAATCGGTATGCAATTATTAGGCCCAGCTATGGGTGAAGAAGTGTTGTTACGTGCTGCCTATACATTTGAACAAGCACGTCCTGATTGCCAAGTTGTGGCACCAACAGGGGAGGTTTCTTTATGAGTAGTAAATACGAAACGGTGGTAGGCTTGGAGGTTCATACCGAGCTAAAAACTAATTCTAAAATATTCTGCGGTTGTACCACTGAATTTGGTGGTGCCCAAAATACACATGTATGCCCAGTTTGCCTTGGTTTACCAGGTGTATTGCCAGTGTTGAATAAAAAAGTAGTAGAATATGCTATTAAAGTTGGTTTGGCTTTGAATTGCGAGATTTTGCACTTTAACAAATTCGACCGTAAAAACTATTATTATCCAGATTTGCCTAAAAACTGGCAAACATCCCAATATGATTTACCAATCTGCCTCAATGGTCACCTTGATGTAGAGGTAAACGGTGAAACTCGACGTATTCGCATCACTCGTATCCATATGGAAGAAGATGCTGGTAAATTGGTACATAGCGGTAATACCATTAGCGATTCCAATTCGTCTAATGTCGATTACAACCGTACTGGTGTACCTTTGCTTGAGATCGTATCTGAACCAGATATTCGTTCTGGCGCAGAAGCAAAAGCCTATGTTGAAAAATTGCGTTCCATTCTTCAATACCTCGACGTAACTGACGCTCGTATGGAAGAAGGTAGCTTGCGTTGCGATGCGAATATTTCCGTTCGTCTTCGTGGCACAGAAAAACTAGGCACAAAATCTGAAATTAAAAACATGAACACTCTTACAGGTATCCAAAAAGGTATCGAATACGAAGCATTACGCCAAGCCATGCTTATCGAAGAAGGTGGTCAAGTTATTCAAGAAACTCGTACTTGGGATGACGCACAAGGCATTACATTGTCAATGCGTAAAAAAGAAGCGGAAAATGACTACCGTTACTTCCCAGAACCTGACTTGGTACCAATCATCATCACTGATGAAGAAATCGAAGCCGTTCGCGCAGAATTGCCTGAATTGCCAGATCAAAAAATGGATCGCTTCGTGAACCAATATGGTTTATCCGTTGAGGATAGCACAATTTTGACATCTACACGTCAAATGGCGGATTACCTAGATGCTACAGTTAACGCTGGCAGCGATGCTAAAACAGCTTCTAATTGGATTCTTGGTGATTTGTCCAAAATGGTAAACGAAAATGGTTTAACCTTTGGTGAAAGCAAAGTACCTGCTGAAAATCTAGCAGGTATGATCGCGTTGATGGACAAAGGGACTATTTCCGGTAAAATCGCGAAAAAAGTTATCGTTAGCATGTGGGAATCTGGTAAAGATGCAGACACAATCGTAAAAGAAGAAGGTCTTGTACAAATTACCGATACTGGCGCTATCGAAGAAATCGTAAAACAAGTTATCGCTAATAATCCACAACCAGTAGAAGATTTCAAATCAGGTAACGGAAAAGCAATTGGCTTCCTCGTAGGTCAAGTTATGAAAGAATCCAAAGGTCGTGCGAACCCTGGCGTAGTTAACCAATTGTTACAAAAACATTTGAACGACTAATGTAAAAGTGCCCTCCCATTGGGGCACTTTTATCATAAAATACGGAGAATTATGACAACAAATAACTATACTGGACAAAACAATCAAACACAATCTGATTATTTTGACAATCACAATTCCGAAGATACTAATAATACGCGCGTGTTATCCGAAGAAGAACGCCACGGTTTTGATGGTGTAACCATCGATGAAGCTGGTGGAGAGGTCCATATGGACCGTTCCCCTGATGATCCTAATACATTTAATGAAACCTATGATGAAGGCTATAGTCGCGTAAAGGTAGTTAATTTAAACGCCTCTGGCTGGTTAACGCGCATTATTTTGATAGCCGTAGTGGCAGCCATTGCGGCAGTTATATTCTTCTTTGGTGGCGTTATTTTAACAATTGTCGGCATTGTATTTATCATTGGCACATTGATTTCCATGATTTTTGGATTATTTTAGAATATTAGTATAGAAACGGCATACTGTGGTATAATATATCTATTATGACTAGACGGTGGGACGAGCCCATTCGATGATAAAGAGGTACCATGAACGTAGTATTGACGACTCTAAACTCAAAATTTATACATTCCTCCTTGGCTTTGCGTTATCTCAAGGCCTATGGGGCGACCCGTGGACAGGCATATGATGTGGTAGAATACACCATCAATATGCCTGTTTTGCATATTCTTAGCGACATTACAGAGCGAGATATGGATATGCTCGGTTTTGCTTGCTATATTTGGAATATCGAGATGACATTGCATGTGGTTTCTTTGGTGAAAGCTGTGCGCCCAGACATTAAAATCGTCTTAGGTGGCCCAGAGGTATCATTCACAGCTGATGAATTACTGGCACGATGCAAGGACATTGATTATATTATTCAAGGTGAAGGGGAAGAAGCCTTTGCCAATCTCGTATCAGCTCTAATTGCTGGTCAGGATGGGCTGACACCAATTATTGATGGCATTCGTGGACGCGCTACTGATGGTGCTTTCAAAGGTTCTACAGAGGCTGTAGAGGTACGTGATTTATCAACCATTCCTTTTCCTTATACGGAAGAAGATATGAAGGATTTGGAGCATAAAATCATGTATTACGAATCCTCCCGTGGCTGTCCATTTTCCTGTCAGTATTGCTTGTCTGGCAATAAAAATACAGTGCGGCTCTTTCCACAAGAACGAACATTACAGGAATTACAGTGGTTCATCGACCATGGAGTAAAACAAATTAAATTTGTAGACCGTACATTTAACTGTGCGCCTGGTCATCATAGACCATTGATGGAATTCATGCGCGATGCCGACACGGATACAAATTTCCATTTGGAAATGGAACCAGAGTTGATGACGGAATGGGAAACAGATTTACTCTGTCATACCCCAGAAGGGCGCATTCAAATTGAGGTAGGGGTACAAAGTACTCATAAACAAACCTTGGATGCCATTAACCGTTATAATGATTGGCCTTATATTCAAAAATCTATTCGACCTATTATTGAGGCCGGTCGTACGCATGTGCATATGGATTTAATTGTGGGCCTACCGCATGAAGGATTTGAGCGATTTGGTCAATCCTTTAATGATTTATTTAGTTTACAACCACAGGCACTACAAATTGGATTCTTGAAATTATTAAAAGGTTCCGGTGTACGACGTATGGATGAATACCAGTATACTAGCGATCCATTAGCTCCCTATGAAGTATTGAGTACCCATGTACTCAGTTATGATGAAGTACGTTTTCTTAAACATTTTGAGGATGTATTTGAACGATTCTATAATAGTGAGCGATTCCGTACTGTGTTTGGGTATATTGGGCAACAATTAATTGATTCTGATACAGAAGATGCGTTTAGCTATTTCTGTCATATGACGCGAGCTTGGCTCGATAACAACCATCATCAAGTGAATTTGAAGGATATTGATCAAATTGAATTCCTATACCAATTCTTGATGAATCGTGTAGACACCATCGGTGCCGAGCTACTGCAATATGACACATTATGCAGCTATCGCGGTAAGGTCCGTAGTGAGGCTGTAGGTTTACCGAAGCAAACGAAGGAACTATTACAGGCTGGCGAAGCCTTTTGGCGAGATGAAGAATTGGCAGGCCAATACATTCCTAATTATAGCTTTAAGGAGTGGCGTCAAATTCGTCAACAATATGTAGAAATGCCAATGTCTGAACAGACAGCACGCTACTTAGGTGTTCGTAATATAGAGGCTATGACTGGTGATAGTGGTATTGTGATTATCGATGTAAATCGCAAGTCACAGCCATTCGTACGACCTCTATAATATAGCATTAACCATACTTTAATATAGCATAACCATACTTTCACGGGCAGAATTCCCATATATAGTAGGGGATGGCAGCCAATATATACTACTAACAGTAGTGTATATTTGATTATTACAAAGAGATTACAATGACTAGATACAGTGCAGATTTTATTACGTTACAATCTGAACATGGAGGTATTTAGCATCAATTATATAAAGGATATATATGAGTGATACAAGTAAACCAAAGCGCTATCGCATGGTTTCAAAATTTTATCGTGAAAAATACGGAGAAAAGGTATATAAATTACCGGTGGCATTGCCATTAACTTGTCCGAATCGAGATGGTTCTGCAGGTGTAGGTGGTTGTGTATTCTGTGGTGAAATCGGTGCGGGTTATGAAAATCGGCCGGCTTGGATGACGGTGCAGATGCAGTTAGACGAAAATATTGCCCACATTGCCCCGAAATACAAGGCCTATAAATATATTCCGTATTATCAGAATTTTAGTAATACCTATTTAAATCTAGAGGATTTTAGAGCCTATATGGAGGCTGGTTGTATTGATTCTGCCGTAGGCATTGCCATTGCGACGCGTCCAGATTGTATTGCCGAAGAATACCTTGAGATTCTCAAGGATATTCAAGAAAAATACAACAAAGATATTTACATTGAATTAGGCCTACAATCTGTGAATTATCATACATTAGAGAAAATTAATCGTGGTCATTCAATGGCTGAATTTATTGATGCCGTATTGCGTATTAAACGATATGGATTTAATGTGACAACTCATATGATTCTTAATTTGCCATGGGATACGATGGAGGATACTATTGAAGGGGCGAAAATATTGTCCGCCCTCGGTGTGGATCAAGTAAAACTCCACGCCCTATACATCGTAAAAAATACATTGATGGCAAAATGGTATCAAGAGGGGCAGTTTACATTAATTTCTGCTGAGGAATACGCTGATCGCGTCATTGCCTTTCTTAGACATCTGGATCCTAATATTGTGTTGCAACGCCTGGTAGGGCGTGCGCCTGAGGATAATACGCTATTCACGAACTGGTCCATGGGCTGGTGGCGTGTGCAAGATTTGATTGATGAAAGAATGGAAGCCCTGGATGCTCATCAAGGTGATTTGTGTAATTATTTAAATGGACGTGCAGTTAGAAAGTTTCTGTAAAAAGGAGAACCATCTATGAGTGAACGTATATTTACGTTTCCTAATTATGATTTAGCAGCTTCTATTTTAGGGCAGCAAGATCGACATTTAAAAATGATTAACGAAGTCATTCCCGCTGCAGTTGTGTCACGTGGTGATATAGTAACCATTAATGGTGATGAAACGAATGTGACTAATTTTGAAAGAACCTTAGCAGAGCTCGTATTTTTACATCAACAAGGCAGTACCATAACAGAAGCACAAGTAAAAATTGCGGCGAAACTCATTGCCGGGGGTAAAAGTGATATTGTTCATACCATGTTTGAGGACACGTTGAGTGTGACCATGCGTGGCAAGACAATTACACCAAAAACGGAAGGTCAAAAATTTTATGTCGACAGCATCCGTAAAAATACCATTACCTTTGGTATTGGTCCAGCTGGTACGGGGAAAACATTCCTTGCCGTTGCATTGGCAGCATTCTATTTGAAAAATAGAAATGTAGATAAAATTATTCTTACCCGTCCTGCCGTAGAGGCTGGTGAACGCCTTGGATACCTACCAGGTGATTTACAGGAAAAGGTAGATCCCTATTTGCGCCCACTCTATGATGCACTGAACGAAATGTTCGGGCTTGAACAAGTACAACGCTTTATGGAACGTGGCACCATTGAGGTAGCACCGCTAGCGTATATGCGTGGTCGTACATTGGAAAATGCTTTTGTCATTCTTGATGAAGCACAAAATACAACACCAGAACAGATGAAAATGTTCCTTACCCGTTTAGGGAATAACTCTAAAATGGTGGTAAATGGTGATAAAACGCAAATTGATTTACCATCTCGCGTTAGCTCAGGCCTTGGTGAGGTCGAAAAGGTATTGCGTTCTGTGCTGGGTATTAAGATGGTATACTTTAGCGATCAAGACGTCGTACGTCATGATTTGGTAGGCCGCATTGTTAAGGCTTACGAAGTATATAATGAAAAACAGAAAAAGGCTAATGAAGAAGCAAAGTCCAATGAAACAGCTTAATGATTTGCTAGCTCATCTAGGTAGTAAATCAGAATCGTATGTTTGGACTTTCATAAGCAGATAGAAAAGGAAGGATATATAGTGGACATCACAATCAGTTATGATGACAATATGACTGAAAATAAAGCGGTAGAGAACATTATTGAAAAGGTCTGTGCCGAGGTAGGTCGTGTGTACGGCCTAACAAGTGGAGAGGAACTCAGTATTTTACTGTGTAGTAATGAAAAAATTCACGAGTTGAATCGTGAATATCGTCAAATTGACCGTCCTACAGATGTGCTTTCATTTGCATTAAATGAAGGTGAAGATTACGAGGATAGCGAGGAGGAATCCCAATTGTTGGGCGATTTGATTATTTCTTTGGAACGCACAGCTGAACAGGCTGAGGAATACGGACATAGTTTTGAACGGGAATTGGCGTATTTAACAACACATGGTTGTTTACATATCCTCGGATACGATCATATGACTGACGAGGACAAGGCAGAAATGCGCAAGGAAGAAGAATTTGTATTAGGTAACTTGGGTTACGTACGAGAGGATGCACCATATAATGAATAATGAGCATTTTAAATCTGGATTTGTAGCAGTTGTAGGAAGACCTAATGTAGGGAAATCAACTTTGATTAATGCCCTCATTGACGATAAAATTGTAATAGTTTCTGATAAAGCACAAACAACAAGAAACCGTATTATTTGTGTATATACTGATGAAACCAAACAAGTGGTATTCATGGATACACCAGGTATTCATAAACCTAAACATAAATTGGGGGAATATATGGTGGATGCTGCTATCGAATCACTTAAAGAAGTAGAAGCCGTTTTGTTTGTGGTAGCAGGCAATGAAAAACGTGGTCCTGGGGATAATTTTATTATTGAACAGTTAGTCCGCGTGAAAGTTCCAGTGTTCTTACTTATTAACAAAATCGATACATTATCCAAGGAAGACTTGATGAAGGTTATTGTGTCCTATCAAGACGCGTATGATTTTGCTGGTATTATTCCAATTTCCGCAAAGGAAAAGGATAATCTTGATGAAGTCCTTACTGTACTAGATGAAAATCTACCAGAAGGCCCACAATACTTCCCTGATGATATGATTACAGATCAACCAGAACGTTTGATTATCTCTGATATTGTACGGGAAAAAATCTTATTAGCTACCCGTGATGAAATTCCTCATGCCATCGCTGTCGACGTAGATGAAATGAAAACTCGTGAAGACGGTACTACCTATGTACGTGCCACTATTTATTGTGAGCGGGATTCCCAAAAGGGCATAATCATCGGTAGACGCGGTGCACTATTAAAAGAATTAGGCGCTGCAGCACGTGCGGATATTCAACGATTATTAGCTACAAAGGTATATCTCGATTTATGGGTTAAGGTTAAGAAAGACTGGCGCAATAAATCAGGTATGTTATCTGAATTAGGTTATAAATAACAGAAGGGAAGAGAGAAAGAGACATGGACATAACAGATAGTCTGTTTCCATTAGGTATTGCATTAGTTTGCATCATTTGTATTTTCTTTTTAGTAGTATCCAAATTCTCCTATGCGCGTTTACGTGAAGAGCATGTGGAGGATATGGAGCAATTAGAGGACAAAGATCGTGAATTTCTCCTCAATTTGTATAAAAGCCCCGAACGCTTTTTGAATACTACACAATTTCTTATTATATTCTTTATCCTATTGTTGGCCGGTACAGGTTCTTATCTATTTGATACGACAATTCATGAATTGATGATTGCCATGGGCTATTATGAGCCCTGGATGGAACGTGTTCTTGATGTCATCTTGCTACTATTAATTAGTACTATTGTATTGATTTTTGGTGAGATTATTCCAAAGGCATTAGGGTTATCTCATGCGGAACAATATATTTACAGTTACAGTAAAATCGTTGTCTTTGTAGGTCGTATTATTGCTCCATTTGTATGGATTGCCAATAAGATTGGGAATACTATATTGGATTCCAATCAAACGAAATATCGTACGGAACTTGACTTGGTTCATACGGAAGAGGAAATTCGTATGCTCGTAAGCCGTAGTCATCAAGAAGGCGAGCTAGACCAAGTAGAGAGCGAACTTATCGACAATGTATTTGATTTTGTGGATCGTATGGCTAAAGAAGTTATGATACCACGTCAAGATGTAAATGTTGTGTATGTAGAGGATGGTTACGATGAATCCATGAAAATGATTCGTGCCACATCTCATACGAGATATCCACTTTGCGTAGAGGACAAGGATCATATTATCGGTCTCGTTCACATCAAGGATTTGATGGAACGTCCGTCCCAAGCTCGTCAAGATTTACGCAATGTACGCCGTGATATTTTAACGGTACCAGAAGTGATGAAATTATCTACATTGCTTCAATACATGCGTACTCGTCGTATTTACCAAGCTGTAGTTGTAGACGAATATGGTGGCATGGTAGGACTTGTAGGACTGGAGGATATTATCGAGGAATTGGTTGGTGACATTCAAGATGAGCACGAACCACATTTGGCAGCCACAATGGCCTATGCCGATGGTTCCTTTGAATTTGATGGCAAGGTTCTCGTAGATGAAGTAGAAGACGTAATGGATACGGAATTAACCGATGCAGATTCTGATACAATTGGCGGTTATATCTTTGGTTTACTAGAACGTACGCCAATCATTGGAGATACGGTTATCGACCATGGCTATGAATTCAAGGTTATTGATATGCAAGGCTATCGTATTTCTCGTTTGAAAGTTACGCCTGTACCAGAACCGGAACTAACGGAGGATACTGAGTCTAGTGAGGACGATAAATAGGCCATTGTTATTTAGATCAGGTGAAGATAGACTGGTTAATATTCATGAAAAAGGAATTGTAATAAAGGAGGCGGTCACATGGCTTTCACAAGAGATGGTACGAATACACCGGCTATTGTGGTGTGGCGGAAAAAACACAAACTATATTCTGTGTTTACCTTTATTACGCCCGGCCTTGGGATAATCCAATGCTCTATGCCACATAAACGATTACAATCCTTTCGTAGTGGATCCTATTTGAGACCTTTCAGTGGCGTATATATCACTGTCGTACCAGATGGGGAATATATGAATCTCACCCAAGTGGATGGCAGTTATATTGTAGAATCTCTTGATACGGATTTAACGAATATTAGCTACGCATCTATTGCAGGAGAGCTGATTTTAAAATTATTCGCTATGTACGATGTGGATCGTAATGTATTTAATCGGGTGGTGCAATATTCAAAATCCATCCGTACAAAATCCGTGCGATTGGGCACCATAATTCTAGGCTGGCAATTATTGTCATTGGCCGGATTAACACCGAGTATCAAGGATTTCGAGAGCAATAATGGGGTGGATGTATTTTTTGAGGAAATCTATGAGGTAACGGGAAAATCCGTGGGACCTCAATTGCGTAATTCATTGCCTCAGGTATTGAGTTATGATTGGGGGGAAACTACCGCATTAGAACTAGGAAAATATGCGTGGCAAGAACTAGAACAATTATTATATCAATATGCCACGCACCAATTTGGTGAGCCTATGCAGAGTGTACAATTCCTAATTAATTTTAAGAATTGACACAGTATAGGGGCAATTGCTACAATAATATGTAGATTGTGATGAAACAGAGGAGTAAACTCTATCATTAGCGAGTGAGGACGGTGAAAGCTCACGCAAGGGTTGAAGGCACTGTGGAGCAACACAAATGTATAAAAAAGAGGGCATCAGCCAAATAGGGTGGAACCGCGGGTAATTCTCGTCCCTGTAACGATTCTTTTCGTTGCAGGGATTTTTTTATTGCTGTGACGGCTCACTTTCATCGGCGTAGCCCGTGAATATAGAGGTTAATAGACTCAATAGAGTCAGTGCGTATTGTTAGTGGAGGCAAAACAATGACATTTCAAGAGATTATTTTGAATTTGCAAAAGTTCTGGAGTGATCAGGGCTGTATCGTACAAAATCCATACGACATGGAAAAAGGCGCAGGTACTATGAACCCTGCTACATTTTTGCATGCTATTGGACCTGAACCTTGGTCTGTATGTTATGTAGAACCATCTCGTCGTCCTGCAGATGGTCGTTATGGTGATAATCCAAACCGTTTATTCCAACATCATCAATTCCAAGTTATCGTGAAACCATCCCCTGATAATATCCAAGAATTATATTTACAATCCTTGGCAACATTGGGCATTCATGCAGAAGACCATGATATCCGTTTTGTAGAGGATAACTGGGAATCCCCAACATTGGGTGCATGGGGCCTTGGTTGGGAAGTATGGCTTGACGGCATGGAGGTAACACAATTTACCTATTTCCAACAAGTTGGTTCCATTGATGTAAAACCAGTTTCCGTTGAAATCACATACGGTTTAGAACGTTTGGCTATGTACATTCAAGGCGTTGAAAACGTATACGATTTGAAATGGAATGACCAAGTAACATACGGTGACGTATGGCATGCTAACGAAGTAGAACAATCCGTATACAACTTTGAATTAGCAGATACAAATATGTTATTCACATTGTTTGATATGTATGAAAAAGAAGCAAAACGCATCTGTGAGGCAGGCTATGTATTGCCAGCTTATGATTATGTATTAAAATGTTCCCATACATTTAACCTATTGGATTCTCGTGGTGCTATCAGTATCAGTGAACGTACTGCTTTCATCGGACGTGTACGTAGTTTAGCGCGTATCTGTGCACAAGCATACCTTGCGAAACGCGAAGAATTAGGATTTCCATTGTTGAAAGGAGATAAATAAGATGGCTAAAGATTTATTATTTGAAATCGGGGCTGAGGAAATTCCTGCAGGATTTATGCCTAGTATCTTGCAACAATTACAAGATTTGACAGCTCAAAAATTACAAGATGCACATCTTCCTTTCGGCACTGTCACAACATATGGAACACCTCGTCGTGTTGCTGTATTGGTGAAAGACTTAGCAGACCAATCTGCTGACATCAGCGAACGCCATAAAGGTCCATCCGTATCTATCGCCTATGATGCTGACGGTAATGCTACAAAAGCAGCTATCGGTTTTGCTCGTGGTAAAGGTTTAGACGTAGCTGATCTCGTAGTAGAGGATGGTTACATCTTCGCAGAAACTACTTCCAAAGGCGTATCTGCAGAGGATATCGTAAAAGAAATCTTGCCACAATTAATCAGTGGTTTGAATTTCCCTAAATCCATGCATTGGGGTAATTTAGATGATAAATTCGTACGCCCAGTACGTTGGTTAGTAGCATTGTTGGATGATCAAGTAATTCCAGTGGAATTCGCAACCGTTCAATCTGGTAATGTATCTCGTGGTCATCGTTTCCTTGGTGAAAGTGAATTCGTTATTGCTAACCCTGCAGACTATGTTGCTACATTAGAAAAGAACTTCGTTATGGTTGACCAAAACAAACGTCGCGAAGTGATTAAAGAACAATTATTCGCCATCGCTGCAGAAAAAAATGCAGATATCGTATGGGATGATGATTTATTAGAAGAAATCTTGTACCTCGTAGAATGGCCAACAGCACTTTGCGGTGGTTTCGAAGATTCCTACTTGGCATTGCCTGATGCAGCTATCATTACACCAATGAAAGACCATCAACGTTACTTCCCATTGATGAGCAAAGATGGTAAATTATTACCAATGTTCCTTACAGTTCGTAATGGTAACGATAAATCCATCGAAGTTGTTCAAGTTGGTAACGAACGTGTATTACGTGCTCGTCTTGATGATGCGAAATTCTTCTTTAATGAAGACCGTAAAAAAGCATTAATCGACCGTGAAGAAGGCCTTACTAAAATCGTATTCCAAGAAGGTCTTGGCAACTTAGCTGATAAAACAAAACGTTTACTTGAATTAGGCCGTGTATTTGGCGAAGCCTGTGAACTTGATGAAGATGCAGCAGTTGAATTAGAACGCGCTACATTGTTGGCGAAAACAGATTTAACAACTGGTATGGTTACAGAATTCACTGAATTACAAGGTGTAATGGGTAAAGAATATGCCTTGCTTGACGGTGAATCCCCAGAAGTAGCAGAAGCTATTTTCGAACAATACTTACCACGTTTTGCTGGCGATGTATTGCCAAAAACTGATACTGGTAAAGTATTGTCCATCATTGATAAAGTAGACAACATCGTGGCTACATTTAGCCGTGGTTTAATTCCTACAGGTTCTCAAGATCCATATGCTTTACGTCGTCAAACTATCGGTATCTTGAACATCTTGCTTGAATCCAAATGGAATGTAAATCTTGGACCAATCTTCGTGGCTGCTATGAATTTACTTAATGTTCCAGCGGATAAACAAGCTGAATTACAAGGTCAATTGGAAGAATTCTTCACATTGCGTTTGAAAAATATCTACCTTGATCGTCAAATTCCTCATCATGTAATCGACTTGTTGTTGTCCAACACTGCATTGTCCGTTGCTGATGCTGAAGGTTTGGCAAACGCAGTAATGAATAACCGCATTGATGAAAACGTTGAACTTGTTCAAGCTTACACTCGTATGTACAACTTGGTGAAAGATGTAACTTACACAGGCGTTGATGAAAGCAAATTAGTAGAAGATGCTGAAAAAGCATTGTTCGCTGATGCTACAAAAGCTGCTGCAGTGAGCCAAGAAGCATGGGACAACATGGATTATGCTGGCGTAGTAGCTGTGCCTGCTACATTGGTAGATAGCATTAATAAGTTCTTTGAAGATGTAATGGTTATGGACAAAGATGAAGTAATTAAAGCTAATCGTTTACAGTTGGTGCGCTTAGCTTATAGCGTTATCGCTGTGATAGGTGATGTGTCTAAACTAAAATAATCCCTAGTTCTAATTGGATATGGTAAACCCCTGGTAACTAGTTCCCTCGATCCTGACGGCAAAGCCGAATGTCGCTGTAGAAACTAGTTACCAGGGGTTTTTACGTTTGTCTAAATTATGCTAATGTGATTAATTCAGTAATGTAAGGTATCTTTATTTTCCATTGTGCCATGAGAGTAATTTATCTGTCTAGTTTAAGAAAGACTAACAATTGATAGAATTACATAGTTGATTAATTATTCTCTACATTAATACATTGTATTGGTGTAGGGTCTTTTTCATTTTCCATTGAATGAGCCGCTTAATATACGTTTTATTCTGTGAAAGTAAAAAAGATATATAGTAAAAAATAAAAGATTAATTCGGAATCTAACTAATTGACTATTCTATATTATTTGGTATAATTTAATTAGGTACCTAACTATTATAAGAAGTTAATTTTTATTAATACCAGTACATGATAAGAAGATGTGCGATTTAAGCCTATTGATGATTATATTAGAATCATCTCATGTAGAAGCGTGAAAATTATTAAACTCACACAGTAGTGTGAAAATATATTAAATTAGATCTATTAGGATTAAACATTCAAGGAGATATACCGATGGCAAATGTAACAAATTTAGAATTATTCGAAGCATTACGTTCTTTAGTGGGTGGCAAAGGGCACGGTAAAGGCGGTCATGGTAAACATCATCATGGTGAGCATGGCGAACATGGGCACGGTGCACATCATCATGGTGAAGGACATGTCCATGGTGGTCCTGGTTGTGGTTGTAAGGCAAGACGTGCAGCTGCAGCAGCGGCTGCAGGTGAAACTGTAGTAGCCCAAGGTACAGAGGGAAAAGGCGGAAAATGTAGAAAAGGCCGCGAAAGCTCTCGTAACCGTATTCTAGTTGCTTTGTTGAATCAACCAGAAGGGGCAAAACAAAAGGATTTAGTAGAAGTGGTAGGGATTCAACCAGCTTCTGTATCTGAACAAGTAGATATTTTAGCAGCTCATGGGTATGTAACAAAAACTGCGGATGATGCAGATAAACGTGTTACTATTATTTCATTAACTGAAAAAGGACAAGTGAAAGCTGAAGAAGCTAAACAAGAACAAGACTCCAAATTAGAAGAGCTATTCCAAGACTTAAGCGTTGAGGAAAAAGACCAATTATTTGAATTACTTAATAAAATCAAGAAATAAAAAGACCTTGCATTTGATGCGTTAAATGTGGTATATTATTTCTGTTAATTTGAGACAGTCCGCTGGCTATAAGGTGTAGTTAAAGAATGTCTGCAATATAGGAGGAAACATGAACATTATTAACGTGCTCGAACAAGAACAACTTCGTACAGACATTCCTGAATTCCGTGCTGGTGATACAGTACGCGTTCACGTAAAAGTTGTCGAAGGTACTCGCGAACGTATCCAAATCTTCGAAGGTTTGGTAATTAACCGTAAAAACGGTGGCGTACGTGAAACTTTCACAGTTCGTCGTATTGCATCTGGTGTAGGTGTAGAACGTACATTCCCACTTCACAGCCCACGTCTTGCAAAAATCGAGTTGATGCGTCGTGGTATCGTTCGTCGTGCTAAATTGTACTACTTACGTAACCTTACTGGTAAAGCTGCGCGTATTCGCGAAAAACGCTAATCCTCATAAAAGGCTGCCTATGGCAGCCTTTTATTTTTTACTAAATAAGAAATAGAAATGGTAGTACCCTATGTTTTAGCGAGGGTATTTAAAATATAGTATAATAAAAAATATATAAGATAACGTAGCTTTCACAGAAAGGATATACTATGGTAGACTCTCCAATTGTACATTGGTTCCCTGGACATATGGCCAAAGCCACTCGTATGATTCAAGAATATATTAAAAAGGTAGACGTAGTCATCGAATTGTTAGATGCGCGTATTCCTCGCAGTAGTGCGAATCCTGTGATTATTGAATTAATCAATCAAAAACCACATATTATTTTGCTAAATAAGGTCGATTTGGCTGATCCAGCTGCGACGAAGGAATGGACTGAGTTTTTGGCTAGCAAAGGAATCACGGTATTAGCTATCGATTCTAAATCTGGTAAGGGAAACAAAGCACTTATTCGTGCGGTGGAACAATTGAGCAAACCCATCATTGAACGTTGGTTGAATAAAGGCATTCGTAGTCGTTCTATTCGTACTATTATTCTGGGCATACCAAATGTTGGTAAATCCACGTTAATCAATTCCCTTGCAGGTTCTGCGGCGACACGTACGGCGAACAAGGCTGGTCATACGCGTGGTCAACAATGGGTTAAAATCGGTAAGAACATGGAATTATTGGATACACCAGGTGTATTGTGGCCTAAATTAGAGGATCAACGTGCGGCAGCACGCCTTGCTATGACAGGGGCTATTTCGGATGATGTATATGATCTTGAAAATGTAATGAAACAATTGCTTGGTCATTTGAAAGATAACACGCCAGAGATTTTGGTAGAACGGTATAAATTAAAACCAGAGGAAATGGAAAACCTCGACGATATTCTTGAAAATATTGGCCGTCGTAGAGGCTGTCTCGTTAGTGGCGGGATTGTTGACCTAGACAAGGCTAGACGTATCGTATTGGCTGATTATCGTAATGCAAAACTAGGTAATATTACACTTGATACAGTAGACGAGGAACCATACTATGTTGAAGAGTGAGTTTAGTCAACTTAAGGTGAAAGACATCAAAGAGCTCTTGAGTGGCACAGTTGATTTCGAGGACCTCATGTGGGCCCAAGAAGATGAGCGCAGTTCTGTTCGTAAATTGGCAGCGGCCTATGTGATGCGTCAGAAAAAAGTTCTTGAGGAACAACAACGCATTGAAAAAATGTATGATTACGAAGGCATGTTCTACGAGGATGGTCTATATCATGTGGCAGGCGTTGATGAAGTAGGTCGTGGACCAATTGCTGGCCCTGTGACTGTGGCAGCCGTAATTTTGCCACCTCATACATTCATCGGTGGTCTTAATGATTCTAAAAAGTTATCCGAACAAAAACGTGAAGCCCTTTATGATGAAATCATGGAAAAGGCGATTACTGTTTCTTGTGTATCCTATGGACCAGAGAAAATTGATGAACTCAATATCTATGAGGCTACACGTCAGGCTATGTATGAAGCTATCCGTACATTAGCGGTACCAGCTGAGGCAGTAGTGGCAGATGCCATGAAATTACCAGACCTTACAATTCCCGTCGAGTCCATTATTAAAGGTGATAGTAAAAGTGCGAACATTGCGGCCGCTAGTATTATTGCTAAGGTCACCCGTGATCGATATATGGCCTCATTAGAGGATGAATACCCTGGCTATGGCTTTGCTATCCATAAAGGGTACTATACAGACCTTCACAAGGACGCTATTGAATTACAAGGTGTTACACCATTGCATCGTAAGAGCTTTGAACCTGTGAAATCCATCGTTGGATGGGTGAAAAAATAATAATGTTATATCGAGTAACAATAAATCAATATATATTGTTTCAGCATGAAATATGTTGAAGTAACACCATGTGAACCTTATGGATCGCATGGTGTTTTTCTATGCCATTATTATGATCTTTGAATTGTTAGATTGCCATATTGCCATATTGTATGGGCATTCGAACGTGAAAAGAACTGAGGTGAACTTGCGTTACACATGTTGCTGCTATTCAACAAAGTGACTAATAGGAGCAAAAGTGACTAATGGTCAATCCGAAAGTATTTACTTTCACAGGGAACATCAACTATTATGAGGATATAAAAGGCTAGTTGAGTGACATGTATAGTTAAAAATTGCAAGATTGATAAGTTTCTAAGTGTCTGTGTGTGGAGGTGGATTATGAAGATTGTAGAAGTAGATGCCCATGAACTTGGTATATTAGGCGAAGCAAAGGCGTTACAATTTTTAGAGCGTCAAGGGTTTGTTATAGTAGGAGCTAATTATAAGACAAAACTAGGTGAGATTGATATTATCGCTATAAAGGGGAAAACATATCATTTTATTGAGGTGAAAACACGGAGAGGTACTCAATTTGGCTTGGGCTGTGAGGCTATTTCTAAAAAGAAACAATTACATATCAAACGAACTGCTATGATTTATGTATCTGACATGTATCAAAATAATGTAGATTGGGATGAATTATCTTTTGATTTTATTGAAATCTATGTGTACAACGATAATACTTGTCGCATACGATTTATTGAGGATGCATTTTAACGGTTGTTGAAATTGCAATGTGTGCAGAAATTATTTCTCTTATGTGAGGTGTGTATATGTATGCAAAGATAAATGGTGCTACTATAGATGGATTACAAGGATATATTGTAACCGTCGAGGTGGATATATCGGCGGGCTTACCTAGTTTAGATATTGTGGGTTTGCCAAATCAGTCTGTGAAAGAATCGAGAGAACGTGTGAAGGCAGCTATACGAAACAGTGGTTTTGAATTTCCCATGCGACGTATTGTAGTAAATTTAGCACCTGCTGATTTACGTAAACAGAGTTCCGGTCTAGATTTAGCCATTGCTATCGGTATATTAGAGGCATCAGGACAAATCAAATTACGAAAACCAAAGCGGAATCAATTATTGGCGAAGAGTGTATTTATTGGTGAACTCTCGCTAGAAGGTCATATTAAACCTATCAATGGATTATTGGCTATGGCTGTCCAGTCCTATGAATCGATGTATGAACGTATTTATACAGGCATAGAAAATAGTGCAGTAGCCAGTTGTATTGAATCGCTAGATATTTTTGGTGCATCTAATTTAGAGAATCTAGTAAGAGGTATTGAAAAGAATACATTAGAACGTCAAGATTATCTAGAGCAATCAACGGATAAAATTGAGTTGAATATAAATAATGAATACGATTTCTCTGATGTACAAGGCCAAGTGTTTGCTAAACGTGGTATGGAAATAGCGGCCGCAGGCTTTCACCATATTATAATGGTGGGACCACCTGGGGCGGGTAAGACGATGATGGCCAAACGATTGCCCACAATATTGCCCATATTATCGAAGGATGAACAATTAGAGGTTAGTAAGATTCATAATATTGCTGGACTATTAACGGGACATCATTTAATGCAACAAAGGCCATTTCGTGCGCCTCATCATACAGCGACCCTAGCCAGCTTGATTGGTGGAGGTCAATCGGTTAGGCCTGGAGAGATTACATTAGCCCATAAGGGCGTATTATTCATCGATGAGGCTCCAGAATGCAAGCGTGAGTTATTAGATGCTTTACGGCAGCCATTAGAGTCTTATACGATATCCATTTCACGTGTATATGGCAATTATACCTATCCCGCAGAATTTATATTGGTACTCGCATCGAATCCATGTCCTTGTGGATATTATGGAGATCCTTATCACAATTGCATCTGTACGGATGGGGAAATAAAAAAATATTTGTATAAAATATCTGGTCCATTGCAAGACAGAATGGATTTACAAATTTATGTGGACCGGCCGGAGTTATTTGAATTACAACAACAGTCTGAGCCTGATGAACGATGGTCATCAAAAGCGATGCGAGAGAATGTAGAGCAAGCTCGCGCATTACAATTTGAACGCTATAAGGGGGAATCCTTTCAACTCAATGGTCAGATGACGCATCGAGCAGTTCGGAAATTTTGTGTGCTATCTAGTGAGGCGGAGGATTTAATCAACACGGTATTTAGACAATTTCATTTGAGTGCAAGGTCTTATGACAGGATTTTAAAGGTGGCACGCACCATTGCTGATTTAGATGGGGCTGAATGTATTGAAAGAGAACATATAGCCGAGGCTATGGCTTATCGTAAGGAAAGGGGATAAGGGAATGACACAACAATATGAAATGAATTTTTATATAGCTGCCATGCAATGTATTCAAAATCTTGGGGCTGCGACCATACGACTCTTAGTTGATCGATTTGGTAATCCTTACAAGGCATGGTGTGCGCTAGGTGATAGAGATAAGGTAGACACGATTTCTGCCATTCCTGAACATCGAAAAAATGCCATATGTAAATCAGCTAATGATAGAACTCTGACGAATCTTTACGCGGCGCTCCGTCATTACCATATTGGGTATGTAACGTATTTAGATGTGCTGTTCCCGGCTCGCCTACAGGAAATATATAATCCGCCGGCGGTGCTCTTTGTGAAAGGCAATATTGAACTTTTAAAAAAATCTGAGCGAATCATAGCCATGGTAGGGGCTCGAAAATGTACAGATTATGCTCGTAATGTAGCGAAACACTTTGGTAAAAGTTTCGCTAATTATGGAGTTATCATTGTTAGTGGTGGAGCTAGAGGTATCGATAGTGCCAGTCACGAGGGAGCGCTATTGGGACATGGACATACTATAGCTGTTATGGGTTGTGGATTAGAGCAAACATATCCTCCAGAAAATAAAAAATTATTCAATCAAATTATTGATCAAAAGGGATTACTCGTTTCTGAGTATCCGCCATTTATGCCACCTCATGCTAAAAATTTCCCTGCTAGAAATCGGATTATTAGCGGACTTTCACAGGCGGTCATCGTTGTGGAGGCACGGGCCAGTAGCGGCTCATTGACGACTGCAGATATGTCCATCAATTCTGGACGAGAAGTCTATGTGGTGCCTGGTAATGTTTTGGAGCATTATGCCGACGGTTGCCATTGGCTATTGCGACAAGGTGCCCATGTATTAACGAAACCAGAAGATATTATGGAGGATTTTGGTTGGGCCATGACAAAAGACATAAAAGATAGTGACATATCCAAGTCTAGTATGTTAAGCTTTAGTTTGGAAGAAAGTAACTTGATTAAGGCCATCCCTACAAATCGGGCTATTTCAATTAATGAATTGTATCAAGATACTCGCATTCCTATGGATAAAATCTATAGTTTATTACTAGAGTTAGAAATGAAGCAGATCGTAGAGAAGATACCTTCTCGCGGTTATATATTATGTCAAAACAGGAGTGATGTACTTGTCCATTAAACGTACCATCGTAATTGGTGAACCAAAGGATAAAAAGGAACAAGATAGTTCCGGTACCGTTGAAACAACTAAAAAAGCATCCACTGCTAAAAAAGAATCAACAAAGAGTACAAAACCTAGCAAGAAAGCTAGTACAACTAAAGAAGCAAAAACTAAAAAAACGAAGGAACCTACTACAACGGTAGGTATCGTGCATGATAAAAAAGTACTAAAAAGTACACCTACTATCATCAATCGTGAACCACGTGTATACCAACCAGATGGCAAAGTTTTGGTTATCGTGGAATCCCCAGCAAAATCTAAAACTATCGAGAAATTTCTGGGCCCTAATTATGTAGTTAAGGCTAGTATGGGCCATTTACGAGACTTACCAAAAACACAAATTGGTATCGACATTGAAAATGGCTTTACCCCAAAATATCGTAATTTAGAAGGTCGCAAGAAAACTATCGATGATCTCGTTGCTACAGCAGATAAGAGTAGTGCTATACTCCTCGCAACTGACCCGGACCGCGAAGGGGAGGCTATTTCTTGGCATTTAGCGTACATTTTGAATGTGGATGACAAGACAAATTGTCGTATTACATTTAACGAAATCACAAAAACAGCGGTTGCAGAGGCCATTGAGCATCCACGCACCATCGATATGAACATGGTGGATGCCCAACAAGCGCGCCGCATGCTTGACCGTATTGTGGGTTATAAATTGAGCCCATTATTATGGAAAAAGGTCTGTAAGGGCTTGAGTGCTGGTCGTGTTCAATCCGTTGCGGTTCGTCTCATCTGCGAACGGGAACGGGAAATTCAGTCCTTCATTCCAGAAGAATATTGGTCCATTGACGGTACTTTCAAAACAACAGAGGGCGAAGAATTTACAGCAGTGCTCACGCATATTAAGGGTGAAAAATTAGACGTCACTAATGAGGCCGATGCAAATGCTATCAAGGCTGATGTAGAACAGGCACCAGTATCCGTCGTTGCCGTTGAAAAACGCAAGCGATCTCGCAAGGCACAACCGCCGTTTACCACATCCACATTGCAACAAGATGGTGTTCGTAAATTGAATTTTGGTGCGAAACGTACTATGATGATTGCCCAACATTTGTACGAAGGTAAGGAAATCGGCAGTTACGGTCACGTAGGTCTCATTACATACATGCGTACCGATTCCACGCGTATCGCCAAGGAAATGGTGAGTGCAGCCCGCGATTATATCATTCGTACCTATGGTGAAAGCTACTATCCAGCAAAACCTAATTTCTATGGTTCCAAAGACTCAGCCCAAGATGCCCATGAGGCGATTCGTCCTACGTCCTTGGAATTAACACCTAAAATGGTGGAACCATTCCTTACAAAAGAGGAATTGAAATTATATACATTGATTTGGAATCGTTTTATGGCGAGCCAAATGGCGCCCCAACAATCAGAATTGTTAACTATTGAAATGGTTGCTAAAGAGGATTATACATTCAAGGCTAGTGGGTCCAAGGTAATTTTCCCTGGGTTTATCGCCGTTTACGAAGATGCTAAAAAAGAGGAAACACCGCAATTACCATTGCTAAAAAAAGGTGATGCTGTGGAAAATATGGACATTACGCCGGAACAACATTTCACACAACCACCAGCTCGTTATTCTGAGGCTAGCTTGATTAAAACTCTTGAGGAATTAGGCATTGGTCGTCCTAGTACATATGCACCAATTCTTGATACTATTGTTAGCCGTAACTATGTGGAAAATACGAATAAACAATTCGTACCCACAGAACTTGGTTTTGTAGTGGTAGATTTTCTTAAGGAATATTTCGGTAAAATCATTAATACTGGATTTACCGCCGATCTAGAGGAAGAACTAGACGAAGTGGCTAATGGTAAGGAAACGTACCAACACGTGCTGGGCGAGTTCTATAAAATCTTTGCCGAAGAACTAGAGGCAGCCAGCAATGTGGAACGGGTTCAAATCGCGGCTACTGAAAGTGGCGAAACTTGTGAACTTTGCGGTAGTCCAATGGTATATAAATTTGGTAAATTTGGTCGCTTCTTAGCATGTTCTAATTTCCCAGATTGTAAAAATACAAAACCTATTACCGTAGGTACTGGGGTGACATGTCCAAAATGTAAAGAAGGCGAAATTGTACAACGTAAATCTAAACGTGGACGTGTATTCTATGGTTGCGAACGCTATCCAAAATGTGATTTTACTGCCTGGGATAAACCAATTAATGAATTCTGCGACACTTGTGGCAGCATCATGGTACAAAAGGAATATAAAAATGGAACAGTAAAAAAATACTGCTCTAATGAAGAATGTTCCACAAGACCGCCAAAACGTACTCGCAAAAAGGCCACAGAATCTACTGAGGCTGTTGAGATAGTAGCTGCTGAAACAGATATAACAAAGAAAACAGTTAAGAAGACAGCAGCTAAAAAAACTAATACTAAAAAAACTAAGAAATCTGAAGATATAGCAGATTAATAAATACAAGTATCCTATAAGGAGTTTGATGTGAAAACAAATAAAGTAACTGTTATCGGGGCCGGCCTGGCTGGCTCTGAGGCAGCTTGGCAATTAGCCAAACAAGAAATCCAAGTTGATTTATATGAAATGAGACCTGTGAAAACATCACCGGCTCATCAAACGGAACAATTTGCAGAGCTCGTATGCAGTAATTCACTACGTGCGGGCAATATTGAAAATGCCGTAGGTTTGTTAAAAGAAGAGATGAGACGTCTCGGTTCCCTTATCATGGAATGTGCGGATGCCACAGCTGTTCCAGCCGGTGGTGCATTGGCCGTAGATCGTAACTTATTTAGCGAAATGGTAACCAAGAAGGTGTCTGAAAACCCATTGATTACTGTTCATCGCGAAGAGGTAACAGACATTCCTCAAGACGGTGTGGTGGTTATTGCAACAGGTCCGTTGACATCTGAAACATTAGGGAATAAAATCCGCGAACTTACAGGCGAAACTAGTTTCTATTTCTATGATGCTGCAGCACCTATTGTGACAGCAGAGTCCTTAAATTATGATAAGGTATTCGCTGCGTCTCGCTATGATAAAGGCGATGCAGATTATTTGAACTGCCCAATGACAGAGGAAGAATACAAACACTTCTGGCATGAATTGACTACCGCAGAAGCAGTACAACCAAAGGATTTTGAAAAAGAAATCTATTTTGAAGGTTGTATGCCTGTTGAAATTATGGCGAGCCGTGGGAAGGACACCCTTCGTTATGGACCGTTAAAACCAGTAGGTCTCGTAGATAAACGGACAAACGAGGAATCCTATGCAGTCGTTCAATTACGTAAGGAAAATAAAGAAGCCACTATGTATAATCTAGTTGGTTTCCAAACGCATTTAAAATGGGGCGAACAAAAACGTGTATTCGGCTTGATCCCAGGCCTTGAAAATGCAGATTTCATTCGTTATGGCGTAATGCATCGTAATACGTATATCAATTCCCCAGAATTGTTGAATCATGCATTCCAATTAAAACAAGATGGTCGTTTATTCTTTGCCGGTCAAATGACAGGTGTAGAAGGTTATTTGGAATCTGCTGCATCTGGTTTGATGGTGGGTTTACAAGTGGGCCGTCTCTGTGAAGAACGTCAGTTCATCGAGTTCCCAAAAACAACGGCTGTTGGTGCGTTGAGCCAATACATTTCCAATTATGAAGGTTCTAATTTTCAACCTATGAATGTGAACTTTGGTATTATGGATCCATGGCCACAACGTATTCGTAAGAAAAAAGAAAAAAATGGCCTCATTGCACAACGTGCCTTGGAGGAATTACATGCATTACAAGAGAAGGAAGGTTTAGTATGATTGAATTTCACGCTACCACCATATGTGCTGTAAAAAAAGATAATCGTGTAGCCATCGCGGGTGATGGTCAAGTGACGATGGGCCAATCCATAGTCATGAAAAATACCGCACAAAAAGTACGCCGCCTTTATAACGGTAAAATCATTTCTGGTTTTGCTGGTTCTGTGGCAGATGCATTTTCTTTATTTGATAAGTTTGAGGCAAAACTCAATCAATACAATGGTCAATTATTACGGAGTGCTGTGGAACTTGCCAAGGAATGGCGTAGTGACAAGGTGCTCCGCAATTTAGAGGCTCTATTGCTCGTAACAGATGGCAACACCATTTTAATGCTATCTGGCAATGGCGAGGTTATCGAACCTGATGATGGTATTTGTGCCATCGGTTCTGGTGGCAATTATGCATTGGCAGCGGCACGTGCATTGACGCTAAATACAGAGCTTTCAGCAAAGGAAATTGCAGAAAAATCTTTGCACATTGCAGCGGATATCTGCGTGTATACGAACCATAATGTGATTGTAGAGGAAATCGAGGGTTAATCGATGGAAATGAATTACACACCGAAACAAATCGTTTCGGAATTAGATAAATATATTGTAGGCCAACAAGATGCGAAAAAAATGGTGGCCATTGCGCTTCGTAATCGCTGGCGCGCGAAACAATTGCCAGAGGACGTACGCGAGGAATACGTGCCTAAAAACATTCTCCTCATCGGACCGACTGGTGTAGGTAAAACGGAAATCGCTCGTCGTTTGGCGAAATTGATGAAAGCCCCATTTATCAAGGTGGAGGCTACTAAATTTACAGAGGTGGGCTATGTAGGCCGTGATGTGGATCAAATGATTCGCGACCTCGTAGAAAATGCTGTGCGCATGGTGAAAGAACAAATGATTGAGGAGCAAAAGGTAAAAGCTACTGAACTTGCTAACAAACGTTTGCTCGATATTTTATGGCCAAAACCTGTGAAAGATGAAGGCAAAAAGTTCACGAACCCTTTGGAAATGTTATTTAACACAGCTGATAAAAATACTGTAACTAACGATGAAACAGCCATCGAACCAGAAAAATCCGATGAAGAAAAAGCTGATGATGCTGAACGCAGTCAAAAACGTGAAGAGTTTTATAATCGTCTTGTCGCTGGTATGATGGATGATCGTGAAATCGAAATTGATGTAGCAGAGGCGCCAAAATCCTTTACCGGCATTTTAGCGGGCAACAATGCGGATGAAATCACTAGCAATCTACAAGATATGCTAGGTTCCATGATGCCAAACAAAACTAAGAAACGTCATACTACTGTGGGTAAAGCTCGTGAAATCTACATCAACGAAGAGGGAGAAAAACTCCTCGACATGGATGCTGTTACAGAACAAGCCGTGTACCAAGCGGAGCACGAAGGCATTGTGTTCATTGATGAATTCGATAAAATTGCTAGCTCAAACCAACGTAGTGGTGCCGATGTTTCTCGTGAAGGAGTGCAACGCGATATCTTGCCAATCGTGGAAGGTGCGACGGTAAATACGAAATATGGCCCTATTAAAACGGAGCACATGCTCTTCATCGCTGCTGGTGCATTTCATGTGTCCAAACCCTCCGATTTGATTCCTGAATTACAAGGTCGTTTCCCCATTCGTGTGGAATTGAATAGTTTGACACAAGAGGATTTTAAGGCTATCTTGACTACACCGGAACAAGCGTTGTTGAAACAATATCATATGCTCCTCAAGGCTGACGATGTAACGATTCACTTCACAGACGAATCCATCGATAAAATTGCGGAATTAGCATATCGTGTGAACAACGAAACCGAGGACATCGGTGCTCGTCGTTTGCATACAATTTTGGAAAAACTCTTGCAGGACATTTCCTTTAATGCTCCACCTGAAAGTCCAGTAGACGTTACCATAACTGCTGAAATGGTAATGGAGCGTTTGGGAACCATTGTGCAGGATGTGGATTTGTCGAATTATATCTTGTAACTTATAATCACATGTGTGATTATTGCTATAACTAGTGATATAAGTTTAATGAGCTGAAATAAGTATAGGCACTAACTACATCTAGTGGTTAGTGCCTTTTTAGGAATATCAGCGGCATATAGTGTACGATAAGTTTTTTGGGGAGTAAATAAGTCTATGGAACTAAGTTTATTGAAGTTAATTTTTCCACTGGCAATGATGTATTGGTCTGTAAATATTTTGCGAGATTATTTACGAACTAAAAAGACACAAGACCTTAAAGATCAATTAGAAATTGAATATTTAAGAGGCGTTATTGGATGCACTAAATCTGAAGCAGAAATAATTAGGAAAGAATTATATATGCATACAATTCCATATTTAGATAATGTAAAATATATTGATGGAAGATATGTGTTTATCCATAAAGGTGGTTTAACTGGTAGTTTTGTATTAAATGAACAGAATCAACTTATTGAAATTGTGTATAACGAAACTATATTGTTTAGGAAATAGTCTGCATAAAAGACTTCTACGTTATCTTATAGATATGCGTAGAAGCCTTTTACTATTTGCGTTTCTTATGTACTTTTTTTGAATTGTTTTGAGCGACTTCAGTTGTTTCTGAACTTTCATCAATGGAGTCAGCAACAGGATTATTTTTACGATCTAAATACCCAAGATACAAGAATATAATCACGCCAATAACCATAACAATGAGGCTGGTCATTTGAGCAGATTTGAGGCCCATAGTGAGGTTCACATAATCACCACGGATGAATTCCAAGCAGAATCGTGCGCCAGAGTACAGAATGGCGTAGAGGACGAATACTTGGCCTTTAGCATGGCGGAAGGAGCTGAACAATAAGAGGGCAACGAAAATAAGAATGTCGATTTGACCTTCCCAGACTTCGGCTGGCCATAATGGTTGGTTGCCGTAGGTGCGATACGCTAGGGTACTTTCAGGATAGAGAATACCGAAATTACCGCCCGTTGGATTTCCAAAGGCATCACCATTCATGAGGTTCGCCATACGACCAATGGATTGAGCGAGGATGAGTGCTGGTGCGAATACATCGGCAAAGGCCCAGGTGTCAATATTATGTTTCTTGGTATAAATTACACCGGCAATGGTACCGAGCACGACACCACCTTGGATGGCCATGCCACCTTGCCACACAAAGGGGATTTCCAAGAGGTGATCTTTATAGTAGGCCCAGTCAAAGAAGAATACATCCCATAGACGAGCGCCGATGAGGCCTGCAATGGCAACGGTAATGGCAAAGTCAACAACATGAGTGTGCCAACCGCGACCATCCTTTTTTAATAGATAATAGGCTACGATAGCGCCACAGATAATGGCTGTCGCCAAGAGTAGGCCGTAGGCCCGGATGGGAAAATCTCCGATGTAAAATAGATATTGATGCATGGTATCTCCTATAGATTAATTTTGAATATTGAATTGATGAATCATAATAAATATTGGTTCACTATACTCTAATGAAACTATGTTACAGTCATAGAGTCTGTTTGCATTATGAATTTAAACTATTTAACGAAGTAGCCGTGTACTTAAAATTATATCCAAGTACTTGGATTTACACAAATAAAATAAATTCATATGATATAATAAAACAATTGTGGAATATATGTGTGGTGTCCACGATATTATAGGAGATATAATGATTAAACGATTTTTGACAGTATCCAGTATGCTTAGTCTATTATTGGCAATGAATACAAATCTTAGCCAGGCGGAAACGTTAGTGCCTATTGACGAGTACATTGCGAAAACGACGCATACCTATACGACTAATGCAGATAAATCTGAATATACTATTAATGTGCCACATTTGCGTGTGGCTGGTGATTACGTGTATATGGACAATGCGCTGAAATCTGAGCCTATTAAATTGCCTATCATTCAAAAGGATGGGCAACAATATGTAGATTTGGATTTGGCAACGGCCGTACTAGGTGTGACCTATACGGTGAATAATGGTGTGGTGACGGTCAATGCGGCACCGATACGAATGGAAAAACGTACGTCCCCTGAGATGAAAGGACCAGTGTCGTGGGCCTTTGATCCATTTACGACAACGCCGTATTCTGGATTGATGAATACTAGTGGGGATAATATTATTTCTCCATCTTGGTTTGAACTTCAAGATAAAGGGTTGAAATTAAATAAAAATATTAATGCTAGTTATGTACAAACATACAGAGATCAGGGATATCGTGTATGGCCACTAATTTCTAATCAGTTTGACCCTAAATTCACGAGCACTGTTGTGAATAACGAATCCAAGTGGGATGCATACGTGCAACAATTAGCACAGTACGCCTACATTTATGGCTTTGATGGCTATAATTTTGACTTTGAAAATGTCAGCTACAAGGACCGTGATGCATTAACGAAATTCGTGGCTTACCTAGCAGACACGTTACGTACCTATAACATTCGTACCTCCATTGATGTGACGGGATATTCCGACAGTCCTGATTGGTCTATGGTATATAATCGCAAGGCCTTTAGTGAAAGCGTCGACTACGTTGTTCTTATGGCTTATGATGAAACTTGGGCCTCCAGTACTAAGGCTGGCCCAGTAGCCAGTTATCCATGGGTAAAACGTCATGCTACGGATATGCTTAAGGAAGTACCTGCTAACAAACTAGTATTAGGTATTCCCTATTACATGCGTATTTGGACTGTTACTGATGGCAAGGCCAAAGGTAAAACATTACAAATCAAAGATACACCACAGTATTATGAAAATTACAAAGATCAAATTACCTGGAATGATACATTAAAAACGCACTTCCTTGAAATCCCTGTGAGTGCTGCTGCTAAGACACAGGCTGAACAAGACTCATTAGAAAAGCAAGCGGCTGTGATTAATGAGGCAAAAGAAGCAGGGGATATAATAGGTGTAGAAGTGCAAGTATTAAGCACGAATGTCGTTAGTACCAATGCAAGTGCCAATAATATAACTGCAACTACAAGCAATTCAACTATGACGGATAATGATACTGCTGGAAATAAAACAACTACGACGACCCCTAAAAAAATTACCGGCTCAAAAGTAGTTGAACAAATTTGGTTTGAAGATAATAACTCCCTAGGCTACAAATTAGATCTTGTGAAGGATTTAAAACTAGCTGGCTTTGCAGCGTGGCGTAAAGGCTTTGAAGATGCTAATACATTGGATTTGATTAGCAAAGCAAATCTTGGTGGTAAACATACCTCAACTAGTCATACAGATAAGGATAAGAGAAAGAAATCCACTGTAAAAGAGAAAACTAAATCAACAAAGGAAGATATCCCTATGGTTCGCGTAGTTAGAACACATTCCTAAAGGCTGAAAACCTATAGAATAATTGACGTTATAGGCTACTTAGTATTATAATAAAATGTAATTGTATCGAATGCATGATAGGTGTCTATCATTATAATTGTGAGGAGGATCGGGCATGAACGAAAAATATGTAGCCCAAGATATAGAAAAGAAATGGCAAGAGTATTGGCAAGAGCACAATACTTTTAAAACTGAGTATGACGAATCCAAAGAAAAGTACTATGTACTAGAAATGTTCCCGTATCCTTCCGGTAACTTGCATATGGGCCATGTTCGTAACTATTCTATCGGTGACGTTGTGGCTCGTTTCAAAAAAATGAAAGGTTTTAATGTACTTCATCCAATGGGGTGGGATGCATTTGGTATGCCTGCAGAAAATGCGGCTATTAAACATGGTATCGCGCCTAAAAACTGGACATTAGATAACATTGAGAATATGAAATTGCAACAAAAATCCCTAGGTTTGTCCTATGATTGGGATCGTGAAGTTGCTACATGTAAAGAAGATTACTACAAATGGACACAATGGTTGTTCCAACAATTCTATAAAAAAGGCCTAGCATACAAAAAAGAAGCTAAAGTTAACTGGTGTGAACATTGCCATACTGTATTGGCTAATGAACAAGTTATCGATGGCCTTTGCTGGCGTTGTGATAACAAGGTAGAAAAGAAAGACTTGAGCCAATGGTTCTTGCGCATTACTGATTATGCAGACCGTTTGCTTGATGATCTTGATACTTTGGATCACTGGCCTAGCCGCGTTAAATTGATGCAAAAAAACTGGATTGGTCGTTCTGAAGGGACTCAATTCTCCTTCGAGGTACCTGAAATTAACGAACGCGTTGCGGTATATACAACTCGTGTTGATACCGTGTATGGCGTTAGCTATATCGTATTGGCTCCAGAACATCCATTTACAGAACGTTTAATTTCCGGCAAAGAAAATGAAGCTGAATTACGTGCCTTCGTGGACCGTATGCGTAACATGAGCGATATTGATCGTACATCTACGGATGCTGAAAAAGAAGGTATGTTCACTGGTGCGTACGCTAAAAATCCAATGAGTGGCGAAGATGTGCCAATCTGGATTGCCAACTATGTACTTGTTGATTATGGTACAGGTGCCGTAATGGGTTCCCCAGCACATGATGAACGTGACTGGGAATTTGCGAAAAAATATAATTTACCAATAAAACCTGTTGTGTCTCACGAGGGTGAAGAATACTCCTTGGATGCATGGCAAACTAGCTACCATGATGATGGTATTACTGTAAACTCTGGCGAATTCGACGGTTTAACATCCGAAGAAACTCGCGTAGCTATTACAAAACGCTTTGAAGAACAAGGCATTGGGGAAGGTAAAACAAACTTCCGTCTTCGTGACTGGTTGATTTCTCGTCAACGTTACTGGGGCGTGCCAATTCCTGTTTGCTACTGCGAACATTGTGGTGAACAATTGATTCCTGAGGATCAATTGCCAGTTCGTCTTCCTGAGGACGTAAACTTCGTGGCTGGTGCGATTTCTCCATTGGCCACATCTGAAAGCTTCTTGAATACTACATGTCCTAAATGTGGTGGCCCAGCTCGTCGCGAAACAGATACGATGGATACGTTCATCGATTCCTCTTGGTATTTCCTTCGCTACACTGATGCTCGCAATGATAAAGAGGCGTTCAACAAAAAAATCGCTGATTACTGGATGAATGTTGACCAATATATCGGTGGTATTGAACATGCCATCTTGCACTTGTTATATTCCCGTTTCTTTGTGAAAGTATTACATGACCTTGGCCTAGTAGAGGCTAATGAACCATTCAAAGGTTTGTTAACACAAGGTATGGTTCTTAAAGAAGGCAGTAAAATGTCTAAATCTAAGGGCAATGTAGTATCTCCAGAAGAAATCGTAAATACTTACGGTGCGGATACAGCTCGTCTATTCATCTTGTTCGCGGCCCCTGTGGATCGTGACCTTGATTGGTCTGACCAAGGTGTAGAAGGTTCCTATCGTTTCCTAGGTCGAGTATGGCGTATCATTGATGCGTACCAACAAGCGGCAGCTAAAAACGTAACTGGTGACCTTACAAAAGAAGAAACAGCACTTCGTCGTGAATTACATCGTGTTATCAAAAAGGTAACAGAAGATCTTGATAATAACTTTAACTTCAATACAGCTATTTCTGCTGTAATGGAATTGGTTAATGCTATGTACCAACACAAAGATAAAAACGAATCCGTTAATGCTAACCTTGCTAACGAATTGACTCGTAATCTTGTATTGTTATTGGCACCATTCACACCACACATTACAGAAGAATTGTGGCATGAACTTGGTCAAACTGACAGCGTTCACGCTCAACAATGGCCTGTATACGAAGAAGCAGCCCTCGTAGTAGACGAAATCGAATTAGCCGTTCAAGTTAATGGTAAAGTTCGTGACAAAATCGTTGTGGCTACATCTGCTACAAAAGAAGAAATCGAAGAACAAGCCTTCGCATCTGACCGTGTAAAAGAATTCACTGATGGTAAAACAGTGGCTAAGGTGATTATTATCCCTGGTAAAATCTGTAACATCGTTGTGAAATAATTACACTAAAATGAATACATTTGTGAGATAATTTCTAAAGGTTTCTCCTATACTATAAAACTGATCCTAATTTAGTTGATACTAACTATAGGATCAGTTTTTTATTAGCCAAAATTACTATCTTTTGATTCTATTCTTAGAATTACGAATGATGAGTTATTACTCTGAGCTGTATAAAATGCTTTGTAATTATTTTTACTTATAACCCGTTATAGTTTACTATTTCTAGTCTTTTACAATCCTCTTTGATAGTATATATTTATATATCTATAGGCAATATGCCTTCTTTTTTATTGTATTGAGTAAAGGGGACTAGAAAAATGGGACAAGATTTACATAATGGGGGTACGTTAAAGCGTAGTTTAAAAAACCGCCATTTACAAATGATTGCCTTAGGGTCATCCATCGGTACTGGTTTATTTTATGGGTCTGCAGCAACCATAGAGCTCGCAGGGCCAGCCATTATTTTATCGTATTTATTAGGTGGTATTTTTATATTCATATTTATGCTAAAATTGCAAGTTCAAATTGAACACCTTTAACCAAATAATTTAAGCTGCATAGACGGTATCTAAATAAGCTTCAAATAAATCATCAGGCGTATCATACCCAAGGGACTTTCTAGGTAAT